>JAGOCV010000013.1 GCA_017998575.1 Burkholderiaceae bacterium | reverse complement strand
GCATGAATTCGTGGAACCTGGTGTCGGTGGCCACGATCACGGTGACGGGCGCGGCGCGCGTCTTGTCGAGGTTGCCCGGCGAGAGCGCGGGCAGCAGCCGTGCGCGCGATTCGGGCGTCTTCAGGAAGACGTAGCGCGTGGGCTGCGTGTTCATCGAGGTGGGGCCGAAGCGGGCCAGCTCGTACACCTCGCGCAGCAGCGCATCGGGCACGGGCTTGTCGATGAAGCCGTTGGCGGTGCGGGCCTTGAGGAAGAGCTGATCGAGGCTGTCCTGGGAGAGGGGCATGGCGTGATGTTTCTGCAGGGGGTCAGGAAGTGGCCGCGGGCTGGAGCGACAGGACGCGCTGCGCCATCGCGGCGGCGCAGGCCTGGAGCTTGGCGCCGACGGCCTCGGGGTTGAGCAGCCCGGCCCGTGCGGTGGAGCAGACCAGCGACAGGCTGCCGATCACCTCGGCTTCGAGCAGCACGGGGGCGCCGAAGCCCACCACACCCGGATCGAGTTCGGCCTGGCTCACGCAGTACCCGCGCTTGCGGACCGCCCTCAGTTCGGCCCACGTGGCGGCCCAGCGTTCTTCGCTGGCCTGGCCGGCGAACACGTCGTCGAACAGCTGGCGCACGCGTGCGCGCGGCCAGAACGCCAGCACGGAGCGCGAGGGCGCGCCCTTGAACCAGGGCAGGCTGCGTCCGCGCAGGTAGGTCAGCTCCAGCGGCTCGAGACCCGGCTCGTGGGCGACGTTGAGCAGGTGGTCGCCGTAGACGTTGGACAGTAGCGCATGGCATCCGGTTTCACGTGCCAGCTCGTGCAGCAACGGCAGGCCGGCGCGGGTGATGGGATCGGTTTCGCGGATCAGCGATTCGAGCTCGACCACCCGCGCGCCGATGACGTAGAGGCCACGCGGCAGGCGCACCAGCAGGCCTGCCTTGCACAGCTCCTTGACGTAGCGGTAGGTGGATGCGGAGGTGTAGCCGAAGCGCGCGGCCAGGTCTTCGACGTCCCAGACGAATTTGTCGGGCGTGAATGCATCGAGCAGGGCCAGCATGCGCGCCAGGCTGGAGGCAGCAGGCTCGGCCATCTCACGCCCCGATGCCCATGCGCCGCGCCATGTCGGCCTGCCAGGCCTCGCGCGGGCGGAAGCCCGGCAGGGTGCGCGCGTGCTGCTCGGCCCAGGCCATCAGCTCGTCGTGCGGCAACTCGATGGGCAGCGGCACGCGCGCCGGCTGCGAGACATACCAGGGCAGATCGACATACAGCTCGATGCGGTTGAGTTCCGGATCGCGGAAGTAGATCGACACCGCGTTGCCGTGCGTGACGGGCTGGATGTCGCTGACCGGTGCCTGCTGGAGGCGGCCATGGAATTCCTGCAGCGTCTGCAGCGAATCGGCCATGAGCGAGATCTGGTTGATGACGTTGAAGGCCAGCGTCTCGGGCCGGCCCGACGCCAGCACGATCTGGTGATGGTGTTCCGGGTCCCGGCTGAGGAACACCAGCTCGACACGGCCCTGCGGGGTGGGCAGGTGGCCACGGTCGGTGACGGTGAAGTCCAGCACGTCGGCATAGAAGCCCGCCATGCGCTCGAGGTCGTGCACATAGAACCCCATGTGGCTGAAGGTCAAACCCTTGCGCTTGGTCATGCTGGAAAACCCTTGGTTTGGTCGCTTTGTAATAGCGTTGATTTTATGAGTTATTTGCACATTGTGCAAATTAGCTGATACATTTCGCCCGTCAACAGAACTGGACATCACGTGAGACTCATCAGCTTCAACCATGGCGGGAAGGATTCGTACGGCGTCGTGAACGGCGACCGTGTGCTTGATCTGGGCCCGCTCCTGGGCGACCGCGCGCCCGACCTGAAATCGCTGATCGCCGGCGACCTGCTGCAGGCTGCCGCGCACGCCGCCGAAACGCACGCGCCCACGCTCGACCTCGCGGCGCTCACGCTGCTGCCGGTCATCCCCAATCCCGGCAAGATCGTCTGCATCGGGCTGAACTACGGCGAACACGTGCGCGAGACCGGCCGCGAGATCACCGAGAACCCCACCATGTTCCTGCGCGTGCCCGAATCGCAGGTAGGCCATGGCCAGGACATCGTGCGTCCGGCCGAGTCGCACCGGCTGGATTACGAAGGCGAAATCGCCGTGGTGATCGGCCGGGGCGGGCGGCGCATCAGCGAGGCCGATGCCTGGAGCCACATCGCCGGCTACGCCTGCTACAACGAGGGCAGCATCCGCGACTGGCAGGTGAGCACCAGCCAGTGGACGGCCGGCAAGAACTTTTTCCGCACCGGCGCGTTCGGGCCCTGGATGGTCACGGCCGACGAGATCGCCCCGGGCCAGCGCATGACGCTCGTCACGCGCCTCAATGGCCAGGAAATGCAGCGCGCCACCACCGACATGATGATCCACGGCATCCCGCGCCAGATCGCCTACATCTCGGCCTTCACGCCGCTGGCGCCGGGCGACGTCATCGTCACCGGCACGCCGGGCGGCGTGGGCAACAAGCGCAACCCGCAGGTCTTCATGAAGCCCGGCGACGTGGTGGAGATCGAGGTGGACGCCATCGGCGTGCTGCGCAACGGCATCCGCGACGAGTAAGCAGGGACGGGCTTGGCCGTCCCATCCAACCGACAGGAGACAAAAATGAGCATGAACATGAACCCCATCTCCCGCCGCATGTGGCACCGCCAGGCCGCGCGCCTGGCATGCGCTGCCGGCGCGGCCCTGCTGGGCGTCGCCGCCGTGGTGCCGGCACACGCCCAGGAGGCCTATCCCAACAAGCCGATCCGCCTGCTGCTCGGCTTCGCGGCCGGTGGCGGCAGCGACATGGTCGCGCGCCTGGTCGCCAAGTCGCTGGGCGACCGGCTGGGGCAGAGCGTGGTGGTGGACAACCGACCGGGCGCCGGCGGCAACATCGCCTCCGAAGCTGCGGCCAAGGCGGCCCCCGATGGCTACACCCTGGTGCTGATGACCAGCGGCCATGCCACCAATGCCGCCATGAAGAAGGTGTTGCCGTTCCACCCAGTCAACGACTTCGCCTGGATCGGCACCATCACCACCTACCCGCTGTCGCTGGCGGTGCGCCCCGAGTCGCAGTTCAGGACGTTCCGCGACTTCATCCAGGCCACGCGCACCGAGCCCGACAAGTACACCTACACATCCGTCGGCGTGGGCACGGCGATGCACCTGGTGGGCGAGTGGCTGATGGCGGAGAGCGGCGGCGTGGCCCGGCACGTGCCCTTCCGCGGCGGCACGGCGCCGACCGTGGAACTGCTGGCCGGCCGCGTGGACGTGATGATCGACACCATGACCAACACCACGCCGCTGCTCAAGGACGGCCGCGTGCGCGTGCTGGCGGTGACCGCGCCGCGCGGCGCCAGCAACCTGCCCGGCGTGCCGAGCGTGGCGGACAGCTATCCCAACGTCGTCTACGAATCCTGGCTCGGCATCGCAGCGCCCGCCGCGACGCCGCCCGCGCTGGTGGCCCGGCTCAACCGCGAACTCAAAGCCGTGGTCGAGCTGCCGGAGGTGCGCGAAAAACTCGCGGGCTGGGGCGGCTCGCCGCAGGTGGGCACGCCGGCCGAATTCCGTGCGCGCGTCGAGGCCGACATCCAGGCCATGCGTCGCGTGGTGGCCGAACGCAAGATCGAAACCGAGTGACACGCCGCGCCGTGATGCACGGCGACCCGTGCGCTACAGATTGCGGTTGGGCTCGCGTGGCAGCGTGAGCGTGGCCAGCGCGCCGGGCCCGTCGGGTGCGTTGGCCAGCTCGATGCGGCCGTGGTGCAGCTCGGCGATCTCGCGCACGAAGGCCAGGCCCAGGCCGGTGCTCTTCTTGCGGCTGGAGGGGCGCGCGAGCGAATAGAACTTCTCGAACACCTGGCCCTCGGCGTAGGCCGGGATACCCGGGCCGTGGTCGCGCACGCGGATGCGCGCGCGGCGGCCCGCGCCTTCGAGCGTGATGCGCACCGCGCCGCCATCGGGCGAGAAGTCGATGGCGTTGTCCACCAGGTTGGCCACCGCGCGGCGCAGCAGGAACGGGTCGCCCTCGGTGCTGCCGTGCGCATCCACCTGCACCTGCACCGTGATGCCGCGCGGCGCGGCGGCCACGCGGCTGCTCTCGGCCACGTCTTCCACCAGCGCGGCCAGCGGCACCGGCTCGATGCGCGCGAGCGTGCGCTGGGATTCGAGCGCGGTGAGCTCCATCATGCGGTCCACCGTCTCCTGGATGCGCTGCGTCTCGCGCAGGATGTTGCCCAGGAACTTCTCGCGCTGCGCCGGGCTCATCGATTCGGCCTCGGGCTCCTGCAGCAACTCGGCCGCGCCGCGGATGGCCGACAGCGGGCTCTTGACCTCGTGCGTGAGCGTCTGCACGTAGTCGGCCACGTAGTTGCGGCCGGCCATGGCGTCGCGCAGCTCGGCGCCCACGCCGCGCAGCTGGTCGGCCAGCCGGCGCAGGTGGCGCAGCGGGTTGAGCGTGCGCTGCTGCCAGACCCAGCGCACGTAGTCGGTGATGAAGCCGAACGGCCGCACCAGCCACAGCGAGGCGATGAGCGCCAGGCCGATCACGGCCGCGGCCGAGAGGCCGCCCACACGCAGCGCGTTCTCGCGCGCGGCGGCGGCGAACTGGCCGAAGCTCTGCACCGGCTTGCCCACGCTGACCACGCCGGCGATGCGGCCGCCCTGCAGGATGGGCGCGCCCACATACATGACGGCGGTGTTGGCGTCGCTTTCCACATCGCGCGTGGTGCGCGCGCCGTACTGGCCGCGAAGCGTCTGGTAGACGTCGCGCCAGCCCGAGTAGTCGGCGTCCACGTCGCGCCCGGTGGAGTCGTACACCACGTAGCCGCGGTCGTCGGTGACGTACACGCGCAGCTCCACGCGCGTCTTGTGCAGGCTGAAGATCTGCGCCTCGAAAGGCCGCGCGTACACGCCGCGCATCAGGGCGGCCAGGCGCGGGGTGTCGATGCTGCCGTCGTAGGGGTCCATGTCCTGCTCGACCAGCGTGGCCAGCAGGTGAGAGGTCTCCACCAGCGATTCTTCGGCCGACTCGCGGTAGCGCGGGTCGATGTCCTGCATCAGCCGGTAGACGACGAAGCCGATGCCGATCGCGAAGATCAGCAGGATGGCGACAAGGACTCGTGATCTCATGGCCCCCACGCGCCCCCGCTGCGTGTGGGTCGCTGCCCCCCGGGGGAGTGCTCGAGCATGAGCCCGGCTCGGCCGGGCCGGGCCGTCTTTCGGCCGGCGCGTTCGGCGAGTCGCCCCCGGGTACTCATGACCCGGGCTGCGCGGGCAGGTCTTCTTCCAGCGCGTAGCCCGTGCCGCGCAGCGTGCGGATGGGCTCCACGCCGGGCGCCACGGCCTTGAGCTTGGCGCGCAGCGTCTTCACGTGCGCGTCCACCGTGCGGTCGAGGCTGGCGCTGGCGTCGTCCCACACCTGGTCGAGCAGCTCGTCGCGCGTGAACACGCGGCCGGGCCGGCGCACCAGCAGGCGCAGCAAGCCGTATTCGTAGCGCGAGAGTTCGAGCGGCTGGCCGTAGTAGCGGATGCGGCGGCGCTCGTCGTCCACCACGAAGGGGCCATGCGAGAGCGTGCCGACGGCGACGGCGGGCGCTGCCGTGCCGGGGGCGGCCGATGCCGATGCCGATGCCGTGGGCGCGGGCCGCGCGCTGCGGCGCAGGATGGTGCGCACGCGCGCCACCAGCTCGCGCGGCGAGAACGGCTTGGCGATGTAGTCGTCGGCGCCCAGCTCCAGCCCCACCACGCGGTCGATCTCGTCGCTGCGCGCGGTGAGGAACAGCATGGGCACCTGCTCGCCGCCGGGCAGCGCCTGCAGCTGCTTGAACAGCGCGAAGCCGTTGATGTCGGGCAGGCCCACGTCGAGGATGGCCAGCGCCGGTGGCTCCGCCGCGAAGCTGGCCAGCGCCTCCTGCCCGGTGGCGCACCACACGGGCGTGAAGCCGTCGGAGGCCAGCACGTACTGCAGCGTGTCGGCGATGCCGGATTCGTCTTCGACCAGGAGGATGCGGGGCTTGGCGCTCATCCGGCGATGGTAGCGCCGCGCGTGAGGGCTATGGCAAGGGATAGGCGATCGATCGGTCTGCGCCCGATTCAGCCAGCGCCTGCATACCGGAAGTGGCTGATCACCACGAAGAGAGCGACGAGAGCCGATGTCGAGGCCATCCAGGTTCGACCAAGCAGACGTCGTTCAGCGCGTCGGTGTCGCCAGAGGAGCCAGAGCGCGGCCGCGCAGGCATGGGTCAGGAAGGAGATTGCCACGACTTCAGCGGAATGACTGACGAGGGCGCCGACACCGTGCTGACGCACGTCTGCGAACCAGATTGCATAGACGGTGAGGGCGGCCCCGGCGATCACCTGTGGCAGATCGATGAGTGCGCAGAGAAAGCGTGCGGTCACCGCACGCCCGTGTATTGCAACTGTTCGATGAGCACGAGCAGCAGGACGAGCGTGATCATCGAGGCCATCCAGGTTTGGCGAAGCAAGCGTCGTTCGGCGGGCCGCCGGCGCCAGCAGAGCCATAGGAGGGCAGCGAAGATCTGGGTCAGCAGCGAGAGGAGCAAGACGTCCGCCGTGTGGCCGACCACTGCGCCCACGCCTGCTTGTTGTGGGTCGGCGAACCAGATCGCGTATATGGCCAGTGCGATGCCGGCAATGATCTGGGGCAGGCCCACGAGCGCACAGAGGATGCGTACAGGCAGGTGGGTCATGCGAGCCCCGATCGGACAAGGAGTTCCGACAGCTGCTTCCAACGGCGCGGACTGTCGGGAACAACGTGCGCATAGTAGAAATGACCCTCGCCCCGATCTCTGTCCTGCTGCCGCTTCAGGAGCGGCACAGCCTGCAGCAATTCAACCTGACTGATGCCCGCATGAATGGGGTCGCCGTGTTCAGTCAGGTCAACGACGATCACTTTCCGGATACAGCGATTCGCCTGAAGGCTGGCCAGGAAAGTGATGTCGATCGGCGATCCGATCAGCACGAGGTGATCAACGACGTGGCCCTTTCGGGCATAAGAATTTGCTGTCTGCGCGGCGAGCAGCGAGCCGTACGAGTACCCGATCAGGTTGAACTGTGGCGCGCGACCATCCATGCCGCTGACAATCGTCCAATCATCTTCATCTTCGAACCGGATGAGGGCACCTGACCGCATTGCATCCAGAAGGGCTCCGATGTTCTTGCCCAGATGTTGACTGGCCGTGTTTGTGAGTCCTGTGTGCACATGCCTGAGCCCGGCGGCCTGAAAAGCCTCCAGCTGAGGTCGGATGTAGGGACCATCGAGACCCGCACCGCCCCAGTAAAGACTCCCACGTGGTCTCGCAACGCGGACTTTGACAGCCGGCACGTCGCCCCTCAAGGCCAGCGCGGCTGTGGCGGTCGCGATCGGCATCAGAAACGGCGCCGGCATTCACGCACCCTCCGCGAACACCTCGATGGTGATCTCGTCACCATCGACACCGCTGACCCATTCCGTCTGGCCGTCCGCGTCCGTTCTTCCTTCGGCGACGCCACCCGGATAGGTCAACCGGTAGCGCCGGTTCGGCAGAGGCTCGCCGCTGTGCTGATCGACGACCAGGAACCGTCTCTGCGCCGGGTCGGGCGCGCGATACGGATCGCGTCCGGCGAAGAAGCCGTGGTCGTCCTTCTCTGCATAGGCAGTCCATCCTTCGGACGTCGCGCTACGTTGCCCCGCAACGAGCCGAGGCGGTGGCGTGCACCGGCAGATGCAGAGATCGCCTTCGAGCGCGGCCTCGCGTCCATGAGGCCCCTTGAAGGGAATGCGCTCACCGACGCACTGGATGACGCCCGTGCTCTTGCAGGCCGGGCAGGACACCGAGTCGCCCTCGAACGCCATCGGCAACCCGTCGTGCGTCATGGTGGCGAGCCCTGTGAGGACGACGCCCTGCGATGTGGTGCTGTCGCCCTGGCGGATCCAGCTTCTGGTCATTCGATGCTCCCTTCGTGATGTGGAAGGGCGCACCGTAGGCAGCACGGCGGTGCTGGGCAAGCGAGTTGACGATTGTTGTCAGTCACGCGACGTGCGGTCGCGCTGACAAAGAAAAAGGGCCAGCAGATGCCAGCCCTTATGGCTTCGACGGTCGCTGTGGTTCAGAACGGATAGTGACGCGGCCCCGTCTGCAACGTGATCCAGCGCAGCTCGGTGAACGCCTCGATGCCGGCCTTGCCGCCGAAGCGGCCCCAGCCCGAGTCCTTGACGCCGCCGAAGGGCATCTGCGCTTCGTCGTGCACGGTGGGGCCGTTGACGTGGCAGATGCCGGCCTCGATGCGGCGGGCCACGCGCCAGCCGCGCGCGGTGTCCTTCGTGAACACGGCGGACGAGAGGCCGAACTCGTTGTCGTTGGCGCAGGCGATGGCTTCTTCCTCGCCGTTGACGCGCACGATGGCCTTGACGGGCGCGAACGATTCTTCGCGGTAGATGTGCATGTCGGGCGTGACGTGGTCGAGCAGCGTGGCGGGCATCAGCGTGCTGTCGGCCTTGCCGCCGATGACCAGCTTCGCGCCCTTGGCCAGCGCGTCGTCGATGAGCGCGTTGCAGCGCTGCACGGTGGCCATGTCCACCACCGAGCCCAGCACGACCGGGCCCTGGCGCGGATCGCCCAGCGGCAGCGCCTGGGCGCGCGCGGCGAGCTTCGCGACGAAATCGTCGGCGATGGAGTCATCGACCACGATGCGCTCGGTGGACATGCAGATCTGCCCCGAGTTGGCGAAGGCGCCGAAGATGGCGCCGTTCACGGCCGCGTCGATGTCGGCGTCATCCAGCACCACGAAGGGCGCCTTGCCGCCGAGCTCGAGCACGGTGGGCTTGAGGTATCTGGCGCAGGTCTGCGCGATGATGCGGCCGACCTTGGTGGAGCCCGTGAAGTTGACGCGGCGCACGGCCGGGTGGGCCACCATGGCTTCGACCACGGCGCCCGCATCGGCCGGCGCGTTGGTGATGAAGTTCACCACGCCGGGCGGCAGGCCGGCTTCCTCGATGGCGTCGACGATCAGCCCGTGCGTGGCCGGGCACAGCTCCGATCCCTTGAACACCACGGTGTTGCCGCAGGCCAGCGGCGTGGCGATGGCGCGCACGCCCAGGATGATGGGCGCGTTCCACGGCGCAATGCCCACCACCACGCCGGCGGCCTGTCGCACGCCCAGGGCGAGGCTGCCCGGCACGTCCGACGGGATCACCTCGCCGCCCACCTGCGTGGTGAGCGCGGCGGCCTCGGTGAGGATGCCTGCGGCCAGATGCACGTTGAAGCCAGCCCACATGGCCGAGGCGCCGGTCTCGGCGGGCACGACGCGCTGGAAGTCGGCGGCGCGCGCTTCGAGCGCGTGCGCGGCTTTGAGCAGCAGCGCGCGGCGCTCGCCCGGGCCCAGGGCCGACCAGGCGGGGAAGGCCGCGGCAGCAGCTTCGACAGCGGCCACGGCGTCGTCGGGCGTGGCGGCGGGCGCGCGCGTGGCGACCTGGCCGTCCAGCGGGTTCTTGCGCTCGAAGGTGGCGCCGCCCGTGGCCGCGCGGCGCTGGCCGCCGATGAGCATGGTGATGTCGTTCATGGAATGGTCCTCTGGATGAATGCGCGGTGTGTCCGCGCGGGAGAAACAGGTCGCAGCGATGCGGCTTCAGGCCGCGCCCAGGTAGGCGCGGCGTATGGTGTCGGAGTTCAGCAGCTCGGTGGCGGTTCCGGCCGAGACGATGCGGCCGCGTTCCAGCACGTAACCGCGATCGGCCGCGGCCAGGGCCTTGCGCACGTTCTGCTCCACCATCAGCACGGTGACGCCCTGGTCGGCGATGCGGCGCGTGATGGCCAGCAGTTCGTCGACCATGCGCGGCGCCAGGCCCAGCGAAGGCTCGTCGAGCATCAGCAGGCGCGGGCCGCTCATCATGGCGCGGGCCACGGCCACCATCTGCTGCTCGCCGCCGCTCATGGTGCCGGCCAGCTGGCCGGCGCGCTCCCTGAGGCGGGGGAAATCCTCGAACGCCTGCGCGAGCCGGCGCGAGCGATCCGATGGTGTGGCGAGCCAGCCGCCGAGTTCGAGGTTCTCGGTCACGGTCATCTGCGGGAACAGCTGGCGGCCCTCGGCCACCAGGGCCAGGCCGCGCCGCACGCAGGTGGTGGCATCGGCCGCGGGCAAGGTGTCGCCGGCCAGCGTCACGTCGCCGCGGCGGCCGATGAGGCCGGCCAGCGACTTGAGCAGCGTGGTCTTGCCCGCGCCGTTGGGGCCCACGATGACGGTGAGGCCGGGCGTGATGGAGAGCTCGATGTCGCGGATGACCTCGAAGCCGTTGTAGCCGGCCGAGAGGCCGCGCACCTGCAGGTGGGCACCCGTCGTGGCGGCGGTGGTGGTCAGGGGAGCGGCGCTCATGCGCAAGCCTCTGCGGTGTCGGCTATCTCGTCGCCCAGATAGGCCTCGATCACCTGCGCGTCGCGCACCACCTCGGCGGGCGTGCCGTCGGCGATCTTTCGGCCCTGGTGCAGCACGATCACGCGCTCCACGTAGCGCAGCAGCGTGGTGACGGCGTGCTCGATCCACACCACGGTGAGCTGGAACTCATCGCGCAGGCGGCGGATGCGCTGGGCCATGGCATCCACCTCGGCCTCGGTCAGGCCGGCGGCCACTTCGTCGAGCAGCAGCAACTGCGGCCGCGTGCCCAGCGCCATGCCGATCTCCAGCAGGCGCTGCTGCGACGGCGTGACCTCCGCGGCCGGCAGGGCGGCCAGGTGCGCCAGGCCCAGCATGCCGAGGATGTCGTCCACGCTCGTCAGCCCCGCGGGCGCGCGGCGGTGGCGGCCGGCGAACTGCATGCCGAAGCGCACGTTGTCGGCCACCGTCATGTGGGCGAACACGCGCGGTGTCTGGAAGGTGCGCGCGATGCCGTGCGCAGCGTAATGGTGCGGCCCGCGGCCGGTGAGGTCGTGGCCCTGCGCGATGAGCTGGCCCGAGGTGGGCGCGATCACGCCCGAGATGGCGTTGAAGAACGTGGTCTTGCCCGCGCCGTTGGGGCCGATGATGCCCACCAGCTCGCCCGCGTGCAGCTGCGCGCTCGCTGCATCGACGGCGGTGAGGCCGCCGAAGCGCACGGTGACCTCGCGCGCTTCGAGCAGCAGCGGGGCGGTGTCGTGGATCGGGGTGGTCATGGCGCGCTCCCGGTCTGGGGGGTGGGCGGTGGCGCATCCGCCGCCGGCGCGGCCTCGGGTGCGCGGGGCTTGCGCTGCCACAGCGAGGCAAGGCCACCCGGCAGGTACAGCACGCACAGGATCAGCAGCACGCCCAGCACCAGCATGTAGCCGTAGGGCAGCTCCAGCCGCAGCGTTTCGGCCAGCACGCTGAACACGATGGCCGCCAGCACCGGGCCGCCGATGCTGGCCGCGCCGCCGATGAGGGCGATCAGCACGGTCTGGAAGCCGATGAAGGGGTTGAACACGGTGTGCGGGTCGATGTACGTCCAGCGCACGGCCATGGCCGCGCCGGCCGCGCCCGCGAAGGCGGCGGTGAGCGCGAAGCCGGCGATCTTCACGCCGCGCGTGTTCACGCCCAGCGTCTGTGCGCGCTGCTCGTCGGCGCCGATGCCGCTCAATGCCAGGCCGAAGCGGCTGCGGGCCACCACCAGCGCGCAGGCGATGCTGGCCGCCGCGATGGCCAGCACGGTGTAGTACACGGTCTCGTTGGACGGAACGGTGACCAGCACGCGGCCCACGGTGCCCGACATCGACTTCTCCACGTGTGTGACGGCGTGGCGGATCAGCTCGGTCATGCCGAAGGTGAGCACCGCGAAGTAGGTGCCGCGCAGGT
The DNA here is from genome assembly GCA_017998575.1 of Burkholderiaceae bacterium. The sequence goes on along the minus strand of JAGOCV010000013.1, from coordinate 12,114 downwards.
GCAGCACGGCCGCGCCCATGACGGCCGCCACCAGCGCGGCGATGACGGCGCCCGTGGCCACCACCACCGGCCAGGGCAGCACGTCCAGCAAGGTGGCGCTGGCGTAGGCGCCGATACCGAAGAACGCGGCCGTGGCCAGCGACAGGTATCGCGTGGCGCCGCAGAACAGCGACCAGCTGGTGGCCAGCGCCACGTACATCAGGCACGACAGCGCGACCGAGGTGACGAACTCGCTCGCCACCCACGGCACCACGGCGGCCGCCACGCAGCCGGCGGCCAGCAGGGCCCAGCCGCGCGCGTTGTTGTTGGGAGAAGACTGCGGATTCATTTGGAGAACAGGCCGTTGGGCCGCCAGATCAGCACGCCAATGAACACCGCATACGACAGCAGCATCTTTAGCGAGGGGCTGGTGAAATGCATGCCCAGCGCCTCGACCACGCCCAGCATGAGTCCGCCGGCCAGACTGCCGGCGATGGAGCCGAAGCCGCCGAGCGTGATGACGATGAGCGCCGTCACCGTGTAGGGCTCGCCCATCGAGGGCGTGATCTCGTAGGTCATCGACAGCAGCGCGCCGGCCGCGCCCGACAGGCCCAGGCCGATGCCGAACATCAGCGGGTGCAGCCGCCGCGTGTTGATGCCCACCAGCTGCGCGCCCGTGGGCGACTGCATCAGCGCGCGCACCGCCTTGCCCAGCAAGGTGAAGCGCAGCAGCGCGATGAGCGCCAGCGACAGCACCAGCGCCACGCCGAACAGCAGCAGCTTGTTGGCGGTGAAGCGCATGCCGGCCACCTGCACCGGATCGGTGAAGTAGTCGTAGCCGCGCAGATCGCCGCCCCACAGCAGCAGGGCGGTGTTCTGCACCGCGAACATCAGGCCGAAGGCGACCATGAGGCTGCGCGCCTCGAACACGTCCACATTGGGCGCGCGCGCCGCCAGCGGCCGGAAGCACAGGCGGTGGATGGCGATGCCCAGCGCCATGAGCAGCGCGAAGGTGACGGGCATCAGCGCCAGCGGCGAGAGCCCGAATGCCGTGTGCGCCCACCAGGTGATGAACGCGCCCAGCATCAGGAACTCGCCGTGGGCGATGTTCATGATGCGCATCAGCCCGTACTGCAGATTGAGCCCGATGGCGACCAGCGCGTAGATGCCGCCGGTGATCAGGCCGCCCGCGACGAGCTCGGCCCAGGAAGTGAAGGACACGGGGACTGCCTGACGTTGGAGCGGTGGAACAGGTGGCGTGAGAGGGCGGCTGCTTTACTTCCAGGCCGGCTTGGGGCTCAGCTTGGCCGTGGCGCGCGCGGGCGGCCACACCACCTCGAAGTCGTTGCCCTGCCACTGGCCCACGGTGCCGGGGATGGAGGCGTTCTCGCTGCCCGCGAACTTGATGGGGCCGAGGATGGTCTTGAACTCGGTCCTGGCAATGTGATCGCGCAGCGCCTTGCGATCGAGCCCCGCGGATTCCACGGCCTGCTGCAGGATCTGCATGCCGGCCCACGCATGGCCGCTGGCCCAGCGGTCGGGTTCCTTGCCGTCGAACTTCTTCTTGTGCGCGTCGAAGTAAGCCTTGGCCTCGGGGCTGGTCTTCACGTTCCACGAGCCCATGCCGATCACGCCTTCCGTGTTGGCCTGCATCACGTTCTTGTAGAGCTGGAAGGCCGTGCCCACCGAGGCGTAGAAGAACCTGGGGTTGAAGCCGATCTCGCGCGACTGGCGGCTGGCCAGGATGGTGTCGGGCGGATAGGTGATGCCGATGAAGGCGTCGGGGTTCAGGTCCTTGATGCCGCGCAGCACCGGGGCCAGGTCCTTCACGCCCAGCGGGTAGCTCTTGCGCTCGACCACCTGGATCTGGGTCTTCTTGAGCTCGTTGTTGAGCGCAGCGAAGTTCTCCAGGCCGAACAGGTCGTCCATGTAGACGATGGCGATGGTCTTGACGTTGTTGGCCACCAGCATGTCGACCAGCGCGCTCATCATCTTGTCGGGCTGCTGCAGCAGCGAGAAGAAGTAGGGCAGGTTCATGTCGATGAGCTTGCGCGACAGGGCCGTGGGCGCCAGCAGCGGATAGCCCATGCGGTTGGCCAGCGGCGCGATCGCGAAGTTGGCGCCCGATCCCCAGGGCGGCAGGATCAGGTCGACCTTGTCGCTGCCCATGAGCTTGGAGAAGGTGCGCACGCAGGTTTCGGTGTCGCTGCGGTCGTCGTAGCTCTCCAGCGCCACCTGGCGCCTGGCGCCGCCCTTGACCGACAGGCCGCCGGCCGCGTTCACCTGTTCGGCCCACAGCAGGTAGTTGGGCTCCTGGCTGACCTGGGCGCCGGCGGCCCAGGGGCCGGTGCGCGCGATGGCGTAGCCGATGCGGATCGGCTTGGCCTGGGCCAGCAGGCCGGGCGCGACCGAAGCGGCGCCCAGCGCGGCGGCGCCCTGCAGGATGGTGCGGCGGGTGGTGTGTCTCATGGCGTCTCCTTCGGCTGCGTGTGTGGTTGTCCGGGTGTCGCCCGGGGCGCGCGGCAAGGGGGGCCGCACGTCAACGCGCATCGTAGGAAGCCGGGCCGGCCCGCGCTGTGCCGAGCGCGCATCCGCGTTTGTCATTGCGTGCACGCTGCCTAGGGATAACCCGCAGGAACGACACCGGGCCATGGCGGGTCTGCCCATAATCGTCCGTCCGCCATCCCACGGCGGCCTTGCGCCACCTTCCATCCAGCCATGACCGCCGCGTCCACCCTGCTGACCACCGACGACCACGCGCCGCGCGAGCGCGCGCCGCTGTGGCGCGAATGGATCTGGAAGCACTTCAACGGACTCGAATCCGACCTGTACGGCGACACGCTGTTCGACGGCCGCATTGCCGCTTCGCACGCGGGCGACGTGGTGCTCACGCGCCTGGAAGCCAGCCGCCACCGCGTGCTGCGCACACCCGGCATGGCGCGCGGCAGCGAGACGGCCTACCTCAAGATCGTGGCGCCCTGGCAGGGCTCGGCCAGCGTGGAGCAGGACGGGCGCGAGGCTTCGGTGCGCAATGGTGTCTGGACGCTCTACGACACCACGGGCAGCTACACCGTGTCCAACCCCGAGCGCTCCGACCACCTCATCGTGATGCTGCCGAAGGCGCGCATGGCGCTGGACGAGCTGCGGCTGGCCGACGTGCTGGCGCGCCAGGTGGGCGGCACCAGCGGCATTTCGCGCGTGGCGCTGGAGACCATGCGCAGCACCTACCTGGAGCTGCCGAACATGAGCGAGGCCTCGGCGCGCGGCGCGGGCGAACTCATCATGCAGCTGGTGCGCCTGTCATTGATGGAGCTGGCCGGCCGCGACACCGGCGAAACCCAGCGCGAGGCGCTGCGCGACCGCATCCGCCAGCACGTGATGCAGAACCTGCGCGACCCGCGCCTGTCCATCGACGGCATCGCGCAGGCGCTGGGCTGCAGCAAGCGCACCCTGCACGGCGCCTTTGCGGGCGATGCCGACACGCTGGCCGGCTACATCCTCAGGCTGCGCATCTCGGCCTGTGTGCGCGAATTCGAGCGTGCGGGCGCCAGCCGCCCCATCACCGATATCGCGCTGGACTGGGGCTTCTCCAGCCTCTCGCACTTCAGCCGCGTGTTCCGCGAGCACACGGGCATGAGCCCGAGCGAGTTCCGCCGCCGCGCGGGTCATTGATACCGGTGCCCGGATAAAATTGGAACTCGCCGCGAACGGCGCCCAGCACTATCGGATGAACTCAATGTACAGCGGAGCAGGAATCTATACGCTGAGCCAAGCGGCTCGGCTTATTCATGCGCCGGCACAGACGATCAGTCGATGGATCTTTGGATATACCTATTCGAAACTGGTCGACGGGGAACGGCAACACCACTTCTCGGACTCTCTCTGGCAGCCCGAGTACGAGCTAGGTGAGTTTTCGGAGAAGGTACTGGGGTTCCGGGATCTTCTTGAGCTTCGCGTGGTTCGCGAATTTGTGAACCATGGCGTGCCGTTGTTGGTGGTTCGCCGTTGTCTTGAAGCGGCGAAGGCGATGTACGACACGCCCTATCCCATGACTGCGCATCGCTTTGCAACGGACGGTCGAACCATTTTTCTGCAGGTTCTTTCCGAAGGCGAAGATCGCGAAATGGTCGATCTGCGTCAACGACAACTTGTATTCGGCGACATCATCAAACCATCGCTTTACAGAGGGATCGAGTACGAAGATGGCTATGCGAGGCGTTGGTATCCCGAAGCCGGCCGACGCAAGAACATTGTTCTGGATCCCTCCCAACAGTTCGGGACACCCATCGTCGCGGATGGTGGCGTGCCGACCGAAGCCATTTTCTCCAACTACTGCGCCGAGGGCGGCGACAAGGCGGCCATCGGCGTGGTCGCCCGAATCTTTGACCTCCAGGTCAAGGCCGTTGAGGCTGCGGTCTCGTTCGAAAGCAAACTTCGGTTAGCTGCTTGAGGTTCTTGCTGGACAACTGCCTCCCTCCCGTTTGGGCGAAAGGCCTGAACGAGTTCAGTTGCCGCCAATTTGCCGATTCCGACTGCTCAGAGGTCGTAGCCCTGAGGCAGAAGTTTCGAGCGAATACGCAGGACATGGAATGGCTTGCTGCGCTGGGCAGTGAGGGGGGATGGGCGGTCCTTTCGGCAGACTTCTTCAGAAAGAAGGGTAACGCTGAGCGTGAGCTCATTCGCAAGACGGGCTTGAGTGTTTTTGTTTTGAACAAGACTTGGCACAGCCACCCGTTCTGGCCGCGCACGGCGCAACTCATGCACTGGTGGCCGAGAATTGTTCAGCAGGCAAACACAGTGAATGCGGGTGCTGTTGAGGTTCCGTGGCGAACCGGGCAAAAGTTCACCCAGATCCGAATCTAGTTCGGCAGCCTCTACTCATTCATTTGCCTGGTGACTTGCCGCCAGGTCGTCGAGGATCGGGCACTCCGGCCGGTCGTCGCCGTGGCAGCAGTGGATCAGGTGCCCCAGCGTGCGGCGCATGGCCTGCATGGATTCGATGCGCGCGTCCAGGTCGGCCAGGTGCTTCTCGGCGATGCGCTTGACGCTGGCGCTGCTGCGCCGGCGGCTCTGCCACAGGCTCACCAGCTCGGCGATCTCGGCCATCGAGAAGCCCAGGTCGCGTGAGCGGCGGATGAACTGCAGCGTGTGCACGTCGGCGGCCGAGTACTGGCGGTAGCCGCTTTCGGTGCGCGCCACGTCGCCCAGCAGGCCGAGCGTTTCGTAGTGACGCAGCATCTTGGCGGAGACGCCCGATTGCCTTGCGGCCTCGCCGATATTGAATGGGGCCCTCACGCCCCCCGAGGGGGGGCTCGCGTGCGGCCCCGGCCGAGCCGGGGCGTTCATGCGGTCGCGACCGTGTAGCCCTCTTCGGTGATGGCCTTGGCCAGTGCGTCGCGCGGCTGGGCGGTGGTGACGTCGACGCGGCCGCTGGCGCGGTCGATCTTCACCTCGGCCTGCGGATCGACCGATTTCACGGCCCGGGTGACGGCGCGTTCGCAGTGGCCACAGGTCATGCCCTGCACGTCGAAGGTCTGGGTGGTCATCGTGAATCTCCTTGAGTGAGTGGTGATGTGCTGGATTCTCAACCTTTCCACCGTGGCAAGGTCAAGCCCTTGACCTTGCCCCCATGGGAGGCTTTACGCTTCGTGTCATGAATGCACCTTCCGACCTTTCCTCCCTGGACTTCTCCGTCGGCGGCATGACCTGCGCCTCGTGCGTGGGCCGTGTCGAACGCGCCCTGAAGAAGGTGCCGGGCGTGGAGCAGGCCAGCGTGAACCTGGCCACCGAATCAGCCCACGTGACGTACCGGGCCGGCGAGGGCACCGACGCCGCGCGCCTGCGCCGGGCCGTGCGCGACGCGGGCTACGAACCCCGCTCCGCGCAGGAAGCCGATGCGGCCGACGCGGCCGCCGCCTCGCCCTGGACCGGCTTCGCGCCGGTGGCCATCGGTGCGCTGTTGTCGCTGCCGCTGGTGGTGCCGATGCTGGGCGACTTCTTTGGTGCGCACTGGATGCTGCCGGCCTGGATGCAGTTCGTGTTGGCCACGCCGGTGCAGTTCGTGCTGGGCGCGCGCTTCTACCGCGCGGGCTGGCATGCGTTGAAGGCGTTCACCGGCAACATGGATCTGCTGGTGGCCATCGGCACCAGCGCGGGCTGGGGGCTGTCGGTGTGGCTGTGGCTCACGGCCGCGCCCGGCACCATGCCGCACCTGTATTTCGAGGCCTCGGCCGTGGTGATCACGCTGGTGCTGCTGGGCAAGTGGCTGGAGGCGCGCGCCAAGCGCCAGACCACGCAGGCCATCCGCGCGCTGCATGCGCTGCGGCCCGAGGTGGCGCACCTGGTGGGCGCGGCGGCCGACGGCGTGGGTGAAGCCGACGTGCCCGTGGACGAGCTGCGCGCCGGCGATCGGCTGGCCGTGCGGCCGGGCGAGCGCATCCCGGCCGACGGTCAGGTGATCGAAGGCCACACGCAGGTGGACGAATCCATGCTCACGGGCGAGCCGCTGCCGGTGGCCAAGGCCGTGGGCGCGAAGGTGACCGGCGGCTCGGTCAACGGCGAGGGCCGTGTGGTCGTCGAGGTGAGTGCCGTGGGCGCCGAGAGCGTGCTGGCCCGCATCATCCGGCTGGTGGAAGACGCACAGACGGCCAAGGCGCCGATCCAGCGGCTGGTCGACCAGGTGTCGGCGGTGTTCGTGCCGGTGGTGCTGGCGATCGCGTTGCTCACGCTGCTCGGCTGGCTGTGGGCGGGCGTGGGTGCCGAGACGGCGCTGATCCACGCCGTGGCCGTGCTGGTGATTGCCTGCCCCTGCGCGCTGGGCCTGGCCACGCCGGCGGCCATCATGGCCGGCACGGGGGTGGCCGCGCGCCACGGCATCCTGATCAAGGACGCCGAGGTGCTGGAGAACGCGCACCGCGTGCGCACCGTGGCGTTCGACAAGACCGGCACGCTCACCGTGGGCCGGCCGCGCCTGGTGGCCTTCGTGGCCGCGCCGGGTGCCGATGAGGCGGCGCTGCTCGCGGCCGTGGCCGGGCTGCAGTCGGGCAGCGAACATCCGCTGGCGCGTGCCGTGGTGCAAGCGGCGCGCGAGCGTGGCGTGGCGCCCGGCTCGGCGGCCGACGTGCGGGCCGTGCCCGGCCGTGGCACCGAAGGCCGCGTTGACGAACGGGTGTGGCGCGTGGGCAGCCTGCGCTGGATGGACGAGCTGGGCACTGCCGCCGGCCCGCTGGCGGCCGAGGCCGCGCGGCTGCAGGCCGAGGGCGCCACGGTGTCGGCCTTCGCTGCCGAAGGCGACACGGCCGTGGCCGCGCTGCTGGCCTTCGCCGACGAACCCAAGCCCGGCGCTGCCGAGGCGCTGCAGGGGCTGCGCGCGCGCGGCCTGCGCCTCGTGATGATCTCGGGCGACAACCGCGGCGCCGCCGAAGCCATGGCGCGGCGCCTGGGCCTGAAGCCCGAAGACGGCGAGGTGCGCGCCGAGGTGTTGCCGGGCGACAAGGCGCAGTGGGTGCAAGCGCTCCGGCAGGCGCCCACCGAACGCTCCGGCCGCAGGCCGGACGGGCCGGCTTCGCCGGCCCCTGGCGTGAGCGCCCCCTCGGGGGGCAGCGAGCCACACGCAGTGGGCGAGCGTGGGGGCGTTGCGTTCGTCGGGGATGGCGTCAATGACGCCCCCGCACTGGCCGCCGCCGACGTCGGCATGGCCATGGGCAACGGCACCGACGTGGCCATGCAGGCCGCCGGTGTCACGCTGATGCGCGGCGACCCCGCGCTGGTGGGCGCGGCGCTCGACATCTCGCACCGCACGGTGATCAAGATCCGCCAGAACCTGTTCTGGGCCTTCGCGTACAACGTGGCCGGCATTCCGCTGGCCGCGCTGGGTTACCTCAGCCCGGTGGTGGCGGGCGCGGCCATGGCGCTGTCGTCGGTGAGCGTCATGGCGAATGCGCTGCTGCTGCGTCGCTGGCGCCCGCGGGCCGAGGCTCCTGCTGCGGCTGACGCTTCGGCGAGAACCACGCCACATACAGGGCCGGCAGCACCACCAGCGTGAGCAGCGTGGCCGTCACCAGGCCGCCAATCACGACGATGGCCAGCGGGCGCTGCGTCTCGGCGCCGATCTCGCGCGACAGTGCCATGGGCAGCAGGCCCAGCATGGCCAGCAGGGCGGTCATGAGCACGGTGCGCAGGCGCTGCATGGCGCCCTCGCGCACCGACTCGATGACCGACAGGCCGCGCGCCTGCAGCTGCTGGAACACCGACAGCATCACCACGCCGTTGAGCACGGCCTGCCCCGACAGTGCGATGAAGCCGATGGCCGCCGACACCGACAGCGGGATCGAGAAGATCCACAGCGCCACGAAGCCGCCCACCAGCGCCAGCGGCACGTTGACCAGGATCAGCGTGGCCGTCTTGAACGACTTGAAGGCATCGAACAGCAGCACGAAGATCAGCAGCAGCGAGATCGGCACCACCACCGACAGCCGCTTCATCGCGCGCTCCTGGTTCTCGAACTCGCCCGACCAGCCCAGCGTGTAGCCGGCCGGCAGGTTGACCTTGGCGGCCACCTGCTTCTTCATGTCGGCCACCACCGAGCCCATGTCGCGGTCCTTGATGAAGATGCCGATGGCCATCATGCGGCGCCCGCCTTCTCGCGCGATGTTCATGGCGCCGCTGGTCTCGCGGATCTGAGCCACCGCGCCCAGCGTGGTGTAGGTGCCCTCGGGCGTGGCGATGGGGGTGGCCGCCAGCGCCTCGATGGTGCGTTTGCCGCCGGGCAGGCGCACGGCCACCGAGTAGCGGCGCTCGCCCTCCCAGATGCTGGTGGCGGCCTTGCCCGCCAGTGCGGCCTCGATCACGTCCTGGATGTCGCCCACGTTGAGTCCGTAGCGCGCGGCGCGTTCGCGGTCGATGTCGATCAGCAGTTGCGGCAGCTCGCCCAGGCGGTCGATCTCGGCGCGGAACACGCCGGGCACGTTCTTCACCTCGCTCTCGATGGCCTGGGTCACGCGGCGCAGCTCGGTCAGGTCGTCGCCCTGCACCTTGATGACGATCTGGCCGTCGATCTGCGAGATCGATTCGAGCACGTTGTCGCGGATGGGCTGCGAGAACGAAGGCTCCATGCCCGGGATGGCGGAGACCACGCGGTCCATCTCGTCGATGAGGCGCGCGTGCGTGAGGCCGGCTCGCCATTGGTCGGCCGGCTTCACGTCGACGAACACCTCGGCCATGCTGATGGTCTTGGGGTCGGTGCCGTCTTCGGGCTGGCCGGCCTTGGAGACCGTGGTGCGCACCTCGGGGATGGTGTGCAGCGCGCGCCGCACGTTGCCCAGGATGCGCGTGGCCTCGGCGTTGGAGACGCTGGCCGGCAGGCGCAGGTTGACCCAGATCGTGCCTTCATCGAGCTCGGGCAGGAACTCCGAGCCCAGCCGCGACGCCGCCACCAGCGACAGGCCGAACACGGCCAGTGCGATGACGAACACGCGCTTGCGGTGCGACAGCGCCCAGTCGAGCACGGGCGCATAGAAACGCTTGGTGCCTCGCACCACGCGGTTGTCGCCGTGCGGCAGCTTGCGCCGGAGCATCCAGTAGGCCAAGAGCGGCACCAGCGCGAGCGAGAAGATCAGCGAGCCGATCAGCGCGGTGGTCACCGACAGGGCCATGGGCTGGAAGATGCGGCCTTCGTGGCGTTGCAGCGCGAAGATGGGGATGTGCGCCGCGATGATGATGAGCATCGAGAACAGCGTGGGCCGGCCCACTTCGCCGGCCGCGTCGACGATGGTGCGGCGGCGTTCCTCGGGCGTCATGTCCTCGGGCTTCTCCGAGAGGCGGTGCATGATGTTCTCGATCATGATCACCGCGCCGTCGACGATGATGCCGAAGTCCATCGCGCCCAGCGACAGCAGGTTGGCCGGCACGCCCATGATCTTCAGGCCCATGAAGGTGGCCAGCAGCGACAGCGGAATGATCACCACCACCGCCAGGCTCGCGCGCAGGTTCGACAGGAACAGATAAAGCACCAGCGAGACCAGCAGCGCGCCCTCGACCAGATTGCGGAACACCGTGGTGAGCGTCTTCTCCATCAGCCAGGTGCGGTCGTAGAACGGCACGATCTGCACGCCCTTGGGCAGCACGCGCTCGTTGAGCTGGGCGATCTTCTCCTTCACGTTCTTGAGCACCACGCTGGGGTTCTCGCCCTTGCGCATGACCACGATGCCGGTGACCACGTCGTCGGTGTCGTCCTGCCCCACCACGCCCAGGCGCGGCACGGCGCCGATGGCCACGGTGGCCACGTCGCGGATCAGGATGGGCGTGCCGCCGCGCGCGGTGACGACGATGCGGCCGATGTCGTCGGCCGACTGCAGCAGGCCGATGCCGCGGATGGCGTACTGCTGCGAGCCCTGCGCCAGATAGCTGCCGCCGGCGTTGGAGTTGCCGCGCCCCAGCGCGTCGAGCAGGTTCTGGAAGGTGAGCTTGTAGGCCCGCAGCTTGTCCAGGTCGGGCTGCACTTCGTACTGCTTGATGTAGCCGCCCATGGCCACCACGTCGGCCACGCCGGGCACCTGGCGCAGCGCGCGCTCCACCGTCCAGTCCTGCGTGCTGCGCAGCTCGGTGGTGGAGACGCCGTCGCCCTTCAGGCGGTAGCGCATGATTTCGCCCACCGGCGTGGCGCTGGGCGCCATCTCGGCCTCGACGCCGGGCGGCAGGTCGACGCCGCGCAGCCGCTCGGCCACCTGCTGGCGCACCAGGTTGACCTCGGCGTTGTCGTCGTAGGTGACCACGGTGAACGACAGGCCGAACTGCGTGTGCGAGAACACGCGGATGGCGTTGGGCAGGCCCGAGAGCGCCACCTCGATCGGCAGCGTGACCTGCTTTTCCACCTCTTCGGCCGCGCGGCCGGGGTAGAGCGAGATGATGGTGACCTGGGTGTCGGTGACGTCGGGGAAGGCCTCGACCGACAGGTTCTTGAACGCGATCATGCCGGCCAGCGCGAACAGCGCCGTGGCCAGCACGATGATCAGCGGCTGGCGCAGCGAGTATTCGATCAGGCGCTTCATGGCTTGCCGGCTCCGGCCTTGTCGGTGGAGGCGGCGGCCGTCGTGGTGCTCCCGGGCTCGGCGTTGCCGAACTGGCGCGCCAGCAGCAGTGTGTTCTCGCTGACCACTTCGTCGCCGGCTTCGAGGCCGCGCGTGACCAGCACGTCTTTCGAGCCGGTGTAGCCCAGCTTCACCTCACGCGCCTCGAACGTGCCGGGCGCGGACTGCACATAGACGACGTGGCCGGTGCCGCGCAGCACCACGGCGCTGGCCGGCACCATCACGCCCGCGCCCAGCATGCGCTCGAAGCGCGCCGTGGCCAGCATCTCGGCCTTCAGGCGGCGCGCGGGGTTGGCCACCACGCCGCGCACGTGGATCGTGCGCGAGGCGGGATCGATGGCATCGGACGCCGCCACCACGCGGCCTTCGAAGCGCTCGCCATCGAGCGAGGGCACGCTGAGCTCGAAGGTGGCGCCGGGGCGCAGCGTGCCGGCCTCGGATTCGCGCGCGTCGATCTGCACCCACAGCGAGGTCGGATCGCTGATCACGAACAGCGGCGCGCCGCCGCCGTCGGGGCGCAGCTCCTGGGACGGGTTGATGTTGCGCTCCACCACCACGCCGGCCAGGCTGGCGACCAGCGCCATCTGCTGGTCGACGCCGGACGCACTGCCGTACAGGCGCGTGCGCGCGGCGGCGCGGTCGCCTTCGGCGCGCGCGCGCACGGCCTCGGCTTCGGTCTGCTCCAGATCCTTGCGCGCGACGATGCCGGCCTCGAAGAGTTCGCGTGCGCGTTGCAGCGCGCGCTGGGTCAGCTCGACGTCGGCGCGGGCGCGCGCGGTGTCGGCCTGGGCCTGGCCGAAATCGGGCGACGCCACGCGCGCCAGCACGCTGCCGGGCCGGACGCTGTCGCCCACGTCGGCGACGATGGCCGTCACGCGGCCGGCGAAGGCCGGGTAGATGCGCTGGGTGACGGACTCGTTCCAGACCAGGCGCGAGGGCAGCTCCACCGTGACGGAGCGCGCGGGCGTGGCCGCCGTGATGCCCAGCTGCGCGAGCTGCGGATGGCCGGGCGCGAAACGCAGTTGCCGGCCCTGCAGGGTGGGGGCTT
>JAGOCV010000264.1 GCA_017998575.1 Burkholderiaceae bacterium | reverse complement strand
GGATGCGGGCCGGGATGCGGGCGGGTGCCATGCGATGGGCGTCGACCCAGCCGATGCGGATGCGGCCTTCGCACAGCACGGGCAGCGTGCCGTTGGTAGCCACGGGATTCGCGAGCAGGGCGCGCTGGGCGATTATCAGCGAGGCCTTTCCGGCTTCTTCGAGGCGCGCGGTAACAATAAGTTCATCGTCCAGACGTGCCGGACGCAGATAGCGCACCGACGTCTCGCTGACCACGAACATGCCGCCGGTTTCCTCGCGCAGCGTGCTCTGCGAGATGCCCATCGCGCGCAACCATTCGGTGCGCGCGCGCTCCAGGAACTTGAGGTAGTTGGCGTAGAACACGATGCCGCCGGCGTCGGTGTCTTCCCAGTACACGCGCAGTGGCCAGCGGAACTCACGGCCCTGCGGTGTGTCGTGCAGCACGGCGCCGTTTGCTGCACGGCCTTCGCCCTCGCGGGCTGCCGTGCGAGCGCCTTCGGGCGGCTGTGCGGCGCTCATGCCAGCAGTTCCCGCATGCGCTCGATGGCCTCGCGCAACTGTTCCATGCTGTTGGCCGTGGAGAAACGGATGAAGCGCTCGGGCTCGGCCGTGCCGAAGTCGCGGCCCGGCGTGGCGGCCACGTGCGCGCGGCGCATCAGCTCGAAGGCGAAATCCCAGCTGCCGCTCACGCCCAGTTTCTTCGCGGCGGCCGTGCAGTCGGCCCAGGCGTAGAACGCGCCGTCGGGCACCACCGGCACGGGCAGGCCGATGGATTCGAGCGCCGGAATGAAGTAGTCCCGCCGTGCGCGGAATTCGGCGCGGCGTCGTTCGTATTCGGCGATGCTCTCGGGCTCGAAGCAGGCCAGCGCCGCGTGCTGGGCCACCGTGCTCGGGCAGATGAAGAGGTTCTGCGCCAGCCGTTCGAGCACGGGCACCAGCGCTTCGGGCGCCACCAGCCAGCCCAGGCGCCAGCCGGTCATGTTGAAGTACTTGGAGAAGCTGTTGATGCTGATGACGTCGTCGGCGATCGACAGCCCGGTCTGCCCGAACGCGTCGTCGTGGGACAGCCCCAGATAGATCTCGTCGAGCAGCGTGATGCCGCCCTGTGACTGCACGAACTCGTGGATGGCGCGCAGCTCGCCGGGCGCGATCGATGTGCCCGTGGGATTGGAAGGCGAGGCCAGCAACACGCCGCGCGTCTTCGCGCCCCAGGCCGCCCGCACCTTGGCGGCGCTCAACTGGAAGCGCTCGGCCGCGGTTGTGGGCACCAGCACCGCCGTGCCTTCGGCCGCGCTCACGAAGTGGCGGTTGCACGGGTAGCTCGGGTCGGGCATCAGGATCTCGTCGCCCGATTCGACCAGGGCGAGGCAGGCCAGTTGCAGCGCGGCCGAAGCGCCCGCCGTGACGACGATGCGTGAGGCCGGCACCTGCACGCCGAAGCGGCTGGCATACCAGGCGGCGATGCGTTCGCGCAGCGCGGGCAGGCCCAGCGCCGCCGTGTATTGCGTGGCGCCATCGCGCACCGCGCGTTCGGCGGCGGCCTGCACCAGTGGCGGCGCGGTGAAATCGGGTTCGCCGATGTTCAGGAAGATCATCGGCCGGCCGGTGTGCGCGGCGGTCTGCGCCAGGGCCTGCGCGGCCTTGGCGACTTCCATCACGTAGAAGGGCTCGATGCGTTCGGCGCGGCGGGCGATCTTCATCGGGCGGCGATTACTTCGCTTTGCCGGAAAGGCGGTCGGCTTCCACTTCGAGTGGCCGCAGCGCGGGCGCGAGGCCGTTGAGCACGCCGTTGACGTACTTGTGGCCGTCGGTGCCGCCGAACTCCTTGGCCAGTTCGATGCATTCGTTGATGACCACGCGCCACGGCACGTCGGGGCAGTGGCGGAACTCATACACGCCGATCCACATCACGGCGTGCTCGATCGGCGAGATCTCGGCGAATTTGCGGTCGAGCAGGGGTTCGATGAGCGCGTCGAGCTCGGCCGATTCGCGGATCGAGCCATGCAGCAGTGCGTCGTAGTGCACCGAATCGGCCTTGTGGAAGCCGGCCAGCGCGCGCGTGAACATGTCGATGGCGCCGGGCTCGTTGCGGCCCACCAGGTGCTGGTAGAGCGCCTGCAGCGCGAATTCGCGTGCGCGGCTGCGGTCGGACTTGGATGCGGCCTTGCGCGCGCCGGTGGCCGTGCGCTTGATGGTGGGGCGGGCACCGCCGCTGCGTTTGGCAGCAGGCGCGGCGGCGGGCGTGTCGTGGGGCTGGAGATCGTCGTCGTGGGTCATGAAAGTTCGTCCAGCAGGTTAGCCATCTCGACGGCCACGCGGGCGGCGTCGCGGCCCTTTTCGTCCTGGCGCGCCACGGCCTGCGCCAGGTTTTCGGTGGTGAGGATGGCGTTGGCCACGGGCACCTGGTAGTCCAGCGACACGCGCGTGACACCCGCGCCCGATTCGTTGGCCACCAGCTCGAAGTGATATGTCTCGCCGCGGATGATGCAGCCCAGCGCGATCAGCGCGTCGTAGTGGTCGCGCTCGGCCATGGCCTTGAGCGCCACGGGCACTTCCAGTGCGCCGGGCACGGTGACCAGATCGATCTGCTTGTCGGGTACGCCCAGGGCGGCGAGCTCGGCGCGGCAGGCGGCGGCCAGCGCGCCGGTGATGTCTTCGTTGAAACGGGCCTGCACGATGCCGATGTAGAGCTTGCGGCCATCGAGCCGTGCGTCATCGGTGGGCAGGGTGCCTTTGTCTGCACCGAACATTCTTATTCCTGGTCTTTCTGGATGTAGCTGACGATTTCGAGCCCGTAGCCGGCCATGCTGGGCATGCGGCGCGGCTGGCCCATGAGGTTCATGCGCTGCACGCCGCATTCGCGCAGGATCTGCGCGCCCACGCCATAGGTGCGCAGGTCCATCCGGCCACGCTCGGGCGCCTGGGCGGCGCGTGCCGTGCCTTCGAACTGGGCCAGCAGCTCGGCGGCGCTTTCGCCGCAGTTGAGCAGCACTGCGACGCCACGGCCTTCGCGCTCGAGATGGCGCAGGCTGGCATCGAGGCTCCACGAGTGCATGGGGCGGTTGACTTCGAGTGCATCGAGCACCGAGAGCGGCTCGTGCACGCGCACGGGCACCGTCTCGCCCGCCGCCCATTCGCCCTTGACCAGGGCCAGATGCACGTCGTGGCTGGCGGTGTCGCGGAAGGCATGCGCGGTGAAGCGGCCGAACACGGTGTCGATGGCGCGCGTGCCCACCTTCGTGATCAGCGATTCGTGGCGGCTGCGGTATTCGATCAGGTCGGCGATGGTGCCGATCTTCAGGCCGTGCTGCGCGGCGAACACCTGCAGGTCGGGCAGGCGCGCCATGGTGCCGTCGTCATTCATTACCTCGCAGATGACGGAAGCGGGCGAGCAACCGGCCATGGTCGACAGATCGCAGCCCGCCTCGGTGTGGCCTGCGCGCATGAGAACGCCGCCATCCACCGCCTGCAGCGGAAAGATGTGGCCGGGCTGCACCAGGTCTTCGGGCCGGGCGCCGGGCGCCACGGCGGCCTGCACGGTGCGCGAGCGGTCGGCGGCCGAGATGCCGGTGGTCACGCCCTCGGCGGCCTCGATGGAGACGGTGAACGCGGTCGAGTGCTTGGCACCGTTGCGCGCCACCATGGGCGGCAGGCGCAGGCGTTCGCACATCTCGCGCGAGAGCGTCAGGCAGATCAGGCCGCGTGCGTGGCGGGCCATGAAGTTGATGGCTTCGGGCGTGATGTGGTCGGCGGCGATGACGAGATCGCCCTCGTTCTCGCGGTCTTCCTCATCGACGAGGATGACCATGCGGCCGGCGCGGATCTCGGCGACGATGTCCTCGACCGGCGAGATGGAGGTGGTAGCTGTGGCGGAAGTCATGTTTGTGCGGAAGGGGCGGCAGCGGGCAGCACGCCGGCCTGCAGCATGCGCTCGACGTAGCGGGCGACGGTGTCGATTTCGAGGTTGACCGTGCTGCCGGCCGAAAGAAGGCCCAGCGTGGTGTGGGCCACCGTGTGCTGGATCAGGTTGATGCTGAATTCGGCGCCGCCCTCCACGTCGGTGACGCGGTTGACGGTGAGACTCACCCCGTTGACGGTGATGGAGCCCTTGTAGGCCAGGAAGCGCGCCAGTGCCGGCGGCGCCAGCACGCGCAGCTCCCAACTCTCGCCGATCTGCTCGAAGGACGTGACGCGGCCGATGCCATCCACGTGGCCCGAGACGATGTGCCCGCCCAGGCGGTCCTGCGGGCGCAGGGCTTTTTCGAGGTTGACGGGGCCGGGTTGCGTGAGGCCGCTGGTCTTGTCCAGCGACTCGGCCGAGATTTCGATGGTGAAGCGGGAGGTGGCGGCGTCGAAGCTGGTGACCGTCATGCACGCGCCGTTGAGTGCGATGCTGTCGCCCAGGGCCACGTCGTCGAGGTATCCGGCGGGCGCCTCGAGGGTGAGGCGCTTGCCGTGTTGTAAAGAGCTGCCGAGGTCATGGAGGTCGACGATGCGCCCCATGCCGGTGATGATTCCGGTGAACATCGTGGGATTTTACGACCACCCCCAGGCTCCCCTTGCTGGCGCAAGGTCCGCCCACCCCCTTCGAGGGGGCAACACCAGCGGCCCGGCGAAGCCGGTTCCGCGGTGTTTCTGGGCTGGATTGCGTTGGCGCGAGAAGTGCGCCCGGTCAGGCTGACATGAAGCTGTCGCGCGCGGGTACGCGAGCGACGAGGCGCAGGTCGGGGCCGACGGGATGGATGTCGCGGAACTGCAGGCGCAGGGCCTGCGACAGCTCGGCGAGGGGGCCGAAATCGGCCATGCCGCGGCCGTCGCCGATGAGCTTGGGCGCGAGGTAGGCGAGCAATTCGTCCACCAGGCCTTCGCGCACGAAGGAGCCGTTGAGCTTGTGGCCGGCCTCGACGTGCAGCTCGCCCACTTCGCGGCGGGCCAGATCGGCCAGCAGCGCCGACAGGTCAACCTTGCCGTGCGCATTGGGCAGCCGCACGATGGTGGCACCGCGATCGCGCAGCGGCGCGGCGCGGGCCTCGTCGTCGGACGCGGTATAGATCCAGACCTGCCGGTCGGGCCGGCCGAACAGCCGCGCCTCGGGCCGGGCCTGCAGGCGGCTGTCCACCAGCACCAGATGCGGCTGGCGGGCCGTGTCGATCAGCCGGACGTCGAGCATCGGATCGTCGTCCAGCGCGGTGCCGATGCCGGTGAGCACCGCATCCGCCCGCGCGCGCCAGGCATGACCGTCGGCGCGTGCCTCGGGGCCGGTGATCCACTGGCTGATACCGTTGGCCAGCGACGTCCTGCCATCGAGCGAGGCCGCGATCTTCAGCCGCACCCAGGGCGTGCCGCGCACCATGCGGCTCATGAAGCCGATGTTGAGCTCGAACGATTCGCGCGCCACCGGGTCGGCGGGATCGAGCACGTTCACGGCGATGCCAGCCGCCCGCAGGCGAGCCACGCCCTGGCCCGCGACGCGGGGATTGGGATCGGCCAGCGCCACCTCGACCCGTGCCAGGCCGGCGGCCACCAGCGCATCGGCGCAGGGCGGCGTGCGGCCGTGATGCGAGCAGGGCTCCAACGTCACCCAGGCCGTCGCGCCCCGCACCTCGTGGCCGCGCGCCTCTGCATCGCGCAACGCCATCACTTCGGCATGCGGACCACCGGCCCGCTGTGTGTGGCCCTGGCCGAGCACGTCGCCCGCGGGCGAGGCGATCACGCAGCCGACGTGGGGGTTGGGCTGGGAGAGGTGGAGGGCGAGGCGGGCCTGGGCGAGGGC
>JAGOCV010000012.1 GCA_017998575.1 Burkholderiaceae bacterium | reverse complement strand
CACCGCGATCATCGTGGAGAGCGTGAGCACCAGCGTGGGAATGCTGCGGTCGATGAAGCGCGTGAGCAGGTCGCGCGCCGCGTGCAGCACCGTGCCGACCACGGACAGCAGGGCCCAGGCGTTGAAACCCTCGGCCGCCGGCTGCACGATCAACAGCACCCCCGCGAAGCCGCCGGCCAGCGCCGCCCAGCGCGTGAAGCCGGCACGCTCGCGCAGCACCAGCACCGCGAACAGCATGATGAAGAGCGGCGCCGCCATGTTGATGGCCGTGGCGTTGCCCAGCGGCAGGTGGAAAAGGGCCGTGAGGTAGAGCAGGGTGGCCACCGCGTCCAGCGACGAGCGCGTGAGCAGGCGCCGGTCGCCCAGCCGGTTGAAGTGTTGCGTCACGCCCATGGCCTGGCACAGCGCCAGCAGGAACAGCGTGGCGAACACGCCGCGCAGGAAGATGGCCTGCATGCCCGGCAGCGACTGGCTGGCGTACTTCAGCAGCGCATCGTTGGCGACGAAAGTCATGGCGGACAGCATCATCGCGATGATGCCGCGGCGGTTGGCGGCGGCAAGAGCCTGGCCGGGCGTGGGAGCGGAAAGGGACATGGCGGCCCCGATGGTACGCGTACGCACGATCGGCCGCCGCGGCGGCGCGTGGGCTTGATCCAGGTCAGCACGCGGGGCAGGGGCGTGGCGGACACTCGCCGCATTCTTCCGGAGACATCCATGCCCTCATCCCCATCGCCCGGCCCGATTCCCGGCACGGTGCTGTTCGACGGATCGCAGGCCATGAAGGGCTATGCGCTCAACCGCATGTGCTTCTCTTTCAACGACGCCGCGAACCGCGAGGCCTTCCGCGCGGACGAGGTGGGCTACATGCGCCGCTACGGCCTGACGGGCGAGCAGGCCGATGCCATCGCGCGGCGCGACGTGCTCGCGCTGCTGTCGGCCGGTGGCAACGTGTACTACCTCGCCAAGTTCGCCGGCATCCTCGGCCTGGACGTGCAGGACCTGGGCGCCGCGCAGACCGGCATGACGAAAGACGCCTTCAAGGCGCGCCTGGTCGCGCAGAACGACCAGCCCGCCACGCTGGCGACGTATTGATTTCCCACGGAGACATCCCATGGCCACCATCGTCGGCGGACTCACCACGTCCCACGTTCCCTCCATCGGCGGCGCGATCGCGCGCGGCCGCCAGCAGGATCCCTACTGGAAGCCGTTCTTCGACGGCTTCCTGCCCGTGCGCGAGTGGCTCGCCGACGCCAGGCCCGACATCGCCGTCGTCTTCTACAACGACCACGGGCTCAACTTCTTCCTCGACAAGATGCCCACCTTCGCGATCGGCGCGGCGCCGCGCTACAGCAATGCCGACGAGGGCTGGGGCCTGCCCACGCTGCCGCCGTTCGACGGCGTGCCCGAGCTGTCCTGGCACCTCATCAACTATCTGGTCGAGGCCGAGTTCGACGTCACCACGTGCCAGGACATGCTGGTGGACCACGCCTTCGCGCTGCCGCTCAAGCTGTTCTGGCCCCAGGAGCGCTGCCCCGTGCTCACCGTTCCCATCTGCATCAACACCGTGCAGTTCCCGCTGCCCAGCGCGAAGCGCTGCGTGGCGCTGGGCCGTGCCGTGGGCGAGGCGCTGCGGGCGTGGGACGACCCGCGCCGCGTGGTGGTGATCGGCACGGGCGGCCTGTCGCACCAGCTCGATGGCGAGCGTGCCGGCTTCATCAACAAGCCGTTCGACCTGAAATTCATGGACAGCCTGATCCACGATCCTGAATGGGTCACGCAGTTCAGCATCCACGAACTGGTGGAGAAGACCGGCACCCAGGGCGTGGAACTGCTCATGTGGCTGGCCGCGCGCGCCGCCGTGCCGGGCCGCGTGCGTGCGGTGCACACCAACTATCACATCCCGATCAGCAACACGGCCGCTGGCATGATGGCGATGCAGGCGCTGGACGCCTGAGCGTCGCGGTTTCACCCATGACAAAGGGCACCTCGCGGTGCCCTCGTTTTTTCTGGGCGCCAGCCGCTTCGTGTGCGGCGGGCGCGCCATTCACAGCGTGTCGATGAAGCTGCGCAGCTTGTCGCTGCGGCTGGGGTGCTTGAGTTTGCGCAGCGCCTTGGCTTCTATCTGGCGGATGCGCTCGCGTGTCACGTCGAACTGCTTGCCCACTTCTTCCAGCGTGTGGTCGGTGGACATCTCGATGCCGAAGCGCATGCGCAGCACCTTGGCTTCGCGCGGCGTGAGCGAGTCGAGGATGTCCTTGACCACGTCGCGCAGACCGGCCTGCATGGCGGCTTCGATCGGCGCGGTGTTGTTGGTGTCCTCGATGAAGTCGCCCAGGTGCGAATCGTCGTCGTCGCCGATCGGCGTTTCCATGGAGATCGGCTCTTTCGCGATCTTCATGATCTTGCGGATCTTGTCCTCGGGAATCTCCATCTTGGCCGCCAGGATGCCGGCGTCGGGCTCGAAGCCGAATTCCTGCAAGTGCTGGCGCGAGATGCGGTTCATCTTGTTGATCGTCTCGATCATGTGCACCGGGATGCGGATGGTCCGGGCCTGATCCGCGATGGATCGTGTGATGGCCTGGCGGATCCACCACGTCGCGTAGGTCGAGAACTTGTAGCCGCGGCGGTATTCGAACTTGTCCACCGCCTTCATCAGGCCGATGTTGCCTTCCTGGATCAGGTCCAGGAACTGCAGGCCACGGTTGGTGTACTTCTTGGCGATGGAGATCACCAGGCGCAGGTTGGCCTCGATCATTTCCTTCTTGGCGTCACGCGACGACGCCTCGCCCTGGTTCATGCGCTTGTTGATGTCCTTCAACTCGCCCAGCGGCACCACCACCTGCGATTGCAGGTCGATGAGCTTTTGCTGCAGCTCCTGCACCGGCGGGATGTTGCGCGTGAGCACCGTGCTCCAGGGCTTGCCGGAGGCGGCCTGCTTTTCCACCCACTTGAGGTTGAGCAGGTTGGGCGGGAACTCCTTGACGAACACGTCCTGCGGCATGCCGCACTTGTCCACGATGATGCGGCGCAGTTCACGCTCTTTCTTGCGCACGTCTTCCACCTGCGAGCGAACCATTTCGCACAGCTTCTCGATGGTGCGGGCGGTGAAGCGGATCGTCATCAGCTCGGCCGACAGGGCTTCCTGTGCCTTGTTGTAGGCAGGCGTGCCGTAGCCTTCCTTGTCGTAGATCTTGTGGACCTTCTCGAACAGCTCGGCGATGCGGTCGAAACGCTCCAGCGCTTCGCGCTTGAGTTCCTCGAGCTTCTTGGTCAGCGCCTTGGAGCCGCCGTTGCCGTCGTCGTCGTCGGCTTCGTCGTATTCGTCGAAGTCTTCCTCGGCCACGAAGTCATCGGCTTCGTTGGGGTTGGAGAAGCCGTCGACGATGGTGGAGATGACCACCTTGCCCTCGCGGATCTCGGCGGCCATGCGCAGGATCTCGGCGATGGTGGCGGGCGAGGCCGAGATGGCCTGCATCATGTCCATCAGGCCGCCTTCGATGCGCTTGGCGATCTCGATTTCGCCTTCGCGGGTCAGCAGCTCGACGGTGCCCATCTCGCGCATGTACATGCGCACCGGATCGGTGGTACGGCCGAATTCGCTGTCGACGGTGGAGAGGGCCGCTTCGGCTTCTTCCTCGGCTTCTTCGACCGTGGCCGCCGTTGGCGTCACGTTGTTCTGGAACAGCGTCTCGGCATCGGGTGTCTGCTCGTACACCGCCACGCCCAGGTCGTTGAGCATGGTGACCACGACTTCCATGGTCTCGGCGTCGACCAGCTTGTCGGGCAAGTGGTCGGAGATTTCGCCCTGCGTGAGGTAGCCGCGCGTCTTGCCCAGCGTGATCAGCACCTTCAGGCGCTGGCGGCGCTTGGCCATGTCTTCTTCGGAGAGGACGGTTTCGTCCAGTCCGAATTCCTTCATCAAGGCACGTTCCTTGGCCTTGCTGATCTTCATGCGCAGCGGCTTGACCTTCTCGACCGCGGCGGTCGGTTCGGCGGCGGCTGCGGGTTCTTCTTCGGCGAACTCGGCCTCGACGTCAGAGAAATCCTCTTCGTCGACCGGCTTGGCTCCTGCTGCGGCCTTGGGCTTGGGGCCGCGCTTGGCACCACCCGCGGCTGCGGTGGCGGCCTTCGGCGGACGGCCGGGCTTCTTCTTGACCGGCGCGTCTTCGGCAGCGGGGGCGGCGGCCTTGGCGGTCTTCTTCAGTTCTTCGGCGGGAGCGGCTTTGGCCGGGGACTTCGTTACGGGCACTGACTTGGCTTTCGTTGCGGGCTTGCTGGCGGCGGTAGCAGGGGCAGCCTTGGGGGCGACCTTCTTTGCGACCGCGGCCGGCCTGGATGCGGATTTCGTGGCGGGTTTCGCGACTGGCTTCGCGGGGACAGCTTTCGCGACCGGCTTCGTGGCGGACTTCGTGGACGGCTTCCCGGACTTTTGAGCAGGCATAAAACCTCTGGACGTCAAATGAACAAAAGAAACTGGCAACAGGCGCGCCAACGGGCCCGGCGCGGGTGACGAGGGCAGACCTTCAACAGCAGATGAAGGCCGGCGCACTCAAAGGCAAGATGGGTGGGCGAACATTTGGAGTGCAGTCCTTGCGGGGCGGGTGGCCGGTCGTGCGCGGGGGCATCGGTGGGCCGGATTCCGGAGGTGCTGCTGTCGCTCTTGCCGTGACAAGCCTGACATTATAACTTTTTTGCCGATTTCAAGCCCCCTGCCAGGGCCTTTTGCGCCTGCGGGCGGGCCGGCTCTTCAGCGTGCCAGCGGCATCGAGCGGATCAGGCCCAGCCGGCTGGCCTCGAACACCGCCTCGCTGCGCGAGTGGACGGCCAGCTTGCCGTAGAGGTTCTTGATGTGGCCCTGAACGGTGTGATGCGTCACGCCGCCGAGCTGGGCGATCTCGGCATACGAATAGCCGCGTGCGATCAGCTCCAGCACTTCACGCTCGCGCGGCGTCAGTGGCACGGCGGGCCCGGCATCCACGGCCGGCGGGTCGGCTGGCGGGCGCGAGCGCAGGCGAGCCAGCAGGCCGCGCGCCACCATGGGCGAGATGGGCGAGGCGCCGTTCTTCACGGCCAGCAGCGTGTCGGCGATGCCGGCCGCGTTGGAATCCTTGTGCACGTAACCCACGGCGCCGGCCTCGATGCTGGCCACGACGTGCTCCTCGTCGCCGAACATCGAGATGACCAGCATGTCGCAGCGTGGATGGCGAGTCCCCACCGCGCGCAGCACGTCGAGCCCGCTGCCATCGGGCAGGCCCAGGTCGGTGAGGAGAAGGTCGGCGTCTTCGTGCTCGAACCAGTCGAGGGCAGGGCCGATCGCCTCGAACGCCGCCACCAGCGTGAGCGCCGGATGCCCGCGCACGCTGTCCTCGAAGAACCGGCGCGTGTCGGGGTTGTCCTCGATCAGGACGACGCGCCAGGGCGCGGGGGCGGAAGTCGGCATGCGGATGGGATGGAGCCGGCGGTGCGCGGAGCATAGCCAGAAGCCGTGTCCGCGCAAGAGCCGGCGCGGCCGTCCCCCATATTCATGGGGAGCGCGCCGGCCGTGCCCTGCCTAGAGTCCGCGCATCCGGAAGAAACAAGGGGGAAGAACGATGCAGGGGCAGTTGCACGAGGCGCACCGCCGCCGTGGCCGGCCACCGGCTGCGCGCGCCAGCCGGGCCGTCGGGTGGCTGCTGGTGGCCGGGTTGCTGGCGCCGGCCGCCGCCGCGCGGGCCCAGGCGCCGATAGCCACCGCAGCATCGGCGCCGCCACTCGACTCGGTGGTGGTGCTGGGCGGTGCTGGTCTGGCGCCCTCGGCCATCCAGGCCAGCGTGCGGCAGCTGATCGGCCAGCCGGCCGACGCCGCCCTGCTGGCGCGCGTGCGGCAGGCCGTGGGCCAGGCGCACGACATGGCGGGGCTCGGCCTGGTGGCCGTCGATGCACCTTTGCTCCAGGGCGGCACGGCGCTGGTTCGCGTGCATGCGCTACGGCTCGCGCAGGTGACCCTCGAGCGGTCCGACGCAGCCGGGCCCGAGGCGGCGCTTGCCGACGCGGCGTTGGCCCGCGCTACGCTGCCCGCGCTGCGAAGCGGCCTCTCGCCCGATCTGGGCGAGGTCGATCGCCAGTTGCGGCTGGCCAACCTGCAACCGCACCGGCGCTGGTCGGTCGACTTCCGCGCGGCCGATGGCGTGCCGCCCGCACCCGCAGTACCCGCAGCCCCCGCGTTTTCCATCACGCCCGGTCAGACGGTGGCCGGCGGGCAGGACACGCCGGTGGCGACGCCGCCCGTCGCGCGGCCACGCGCGGGCACCGTGCCGGAGGTCGAGGCGCGCGTGCGCGTGAGCGGCGCCAGCCCGATCTACGGCCGCGCCATGCTCGACAACGCCGGCCAGGAAGCCACCGGCCGCGAACGCGCGCGCGTGCAACTGGGCCACGGCGACCTGTTCGGACCCGGCCGTTCGCTCGACCTGACAGCACTGGTTTCCGTCGAACACCCGGGCCGGCAGCAGCAGCTGGCCCTGCGCTACCAGCACCCGGTGCCGTCCTGGGCCACGCTGTTCTCGCTCGAATGGTCGAAGGCGCGCAGTCGGCCCGGGCTGGTGAGCGGCTTCTTCGACGTCTCGGGGCAAAGCGATTCGCTCACGCTCTCGGCGCGACACCTGCTCGCGCGGCGCGGAGCGCTGGAGCCTTACGTGGACGTGGCGCTGGAGCGCAGCGTCAACGACGACGTGGTGGATTTCTTTGGCGTGAACCTCGGCTCCAAGGTTGGCGCGGCGCCGCTCTCGCTCGCCCTGGGTGCCACCTGGCAGAACGGCGCCTGGAGCGCCTTCGGCCAGGCCCGTCTGCGCCACAACCTGGGCGGTCCCAACGCCAGCGATGCGCGCTATGCGGGCGCGCGCTTCGGCGCTACGCCTGGCTGGACCACCCTGGATCTGGCCGGCGAGGCGCGCCGCGCCCTGCCGGGCGGCCACGAATGGGTGCTGCGCGGCCAGGTGCAACTGAGCGACGACGCTCTGGTGTCGCCGCAGCAGTTCCGCGCCGGTGGCTCTTCGATGCTGCGCGGCCTGCGCGAAGGCGAGATGGCGGGCGACCAGGGCGTGGCCGTGGCGCTGGAGTACTGGCGGGCCGTTGCGGCCGGCCATCGCGTGGGCCTGCTGCTGGATGCGGCCACGGTGCGCCGCAACCAGGCCCTGCCGGGCGAGCCGGCCTCGGCCGACGCGACAACGATGGGCCTGGGCTGGCAATGGCAAGCCCGGCCCGGCGTGCGCGTGTCGGCCGCGGCGGCGCACGTACTGACCGCCCGGCGCTTGCCGCAGACACGGCCAGGCGATTCGCGCCTTCACCTGCTGCTCGACTGGGCCTTCTGAGCATTCGACGAACAAGGAGTGATCGCCATGCGCACACAACACCCTTTCCGGATCGCGCCGCTGGCGCTCGCAGCCGGGCTCGCCTGCAGCGGGCTCGCGCTGGCACAGGCCGTGCCGCACGGCGCCACGGTGATCAACGGTACGGCGACGATCAACACCTTCTCCAACGGCATGCAGGTGATCAACTCGCCGGGCACGATCCTGAACTGGCAGGGCTTTTCCATCGGCAACGGCCAGACCGTGCGCTTCGACCAGGTGAACGCGCAGAGCTCGGTGCTCAATCGCGTGACAGGCAATGCGCACAGCGACATCCTGGGAACCCTTCAATCGAACGGCCGGGTGTTCCTGCTCAACCCCAACGGCATCGTGTTCGGCGCGGGCTCGGTGGTCGACACGGCAGGGCTGATCGCCTCCACGCTGAACATCAGCGACGAAGACTTCCTGGCGGGTAACTATCGCTTCAGCTGCTTCAACGCGATCGCCTGCGAAGCGGGTGTGGATGTGCTCAATCCGCACAACAACCGCATCGAACTCAAGGACGGCAGCCGCATCACGACGCGCACGGCGGGCGAGGGCGGGCAGGTATGGCTGATCGCGCGTGAGCGTGTCGAGAGCGAGAAGGGCAGCACGATCGATGCGCCCGCGGGCCAGGTCATGGGGGCCACGGCGCGCGAGGTCACGGTGACGAGCCCGTCGCTGGGCCAGATGAGCTTCACTCTCACCGGAACGGTGGGGAGTCGTATCGACCTGTCGGGCGACATCGACGTGGCACGTGGCGCGGCCGGCTTCTTTGCGGACACGGTGCGGCTGGCCGGTGGCGTGCGCGCACGCTCCGACGCCAGCGGCGCGGGGCAGATCGCGGCGCAGGCCGCCAGCAAGCTGGCGGTGGAGGGCGACGCGCGGCTGGACGTTTCGGGCACCGCTGCGGCCGACGCCGGCGCGGTGCGCCTGTCGGCCGTGCAGCAGCTGCGCGTGGCCGCGTCGGCGGAGATCGCGGCCGACGGCGGCAGCGGTGGCGGACAGGGTGGGCTGATCTTGCTGCAGTCGGCCGAGGTCATCCTGCCGGCGCTGCTGGGCGTGGGTTACGCGGCGCCGGTGCAGATCCATGCGCGCGGGTTCGACACAGAGGGGCTGGCGCTGGCGCGCTACGGTCGGGTGGATGTGCAGGAGACGGGCACGTTCGACTACCAGAAGATCGAGGGTGTGTCCTGGAGCGGCGAGAGCACGTCGACCGGGCTGCGGGTGGACTACTCGTCCAGCAACTTCAGCAACCAGGCCGACCGGGCGTCGCACGCCACCAGCATCTGGGGCGTCGGCGTGGCCGGCGACGGCCGCGTGCTGCTGGTGACGCTGGACAACCAGAGCACCGACGAATTCCACTACACCGGCGCGAACGGGCAGACAACGGGCAACCGGGTGCGCACGTGGAACCAGGTCTACGAGCTGCACGTCATCGACGCGCAGGGCCAGCGCGTGAGCACGCAGGTGCTCGCGACGGCATCGGACTCGATCACCGGCGAATCCGGTTCGCCGGACCTGCCGTCGCGCTTCTATAGCGTGCTGGGCCTGTCGAAGGGTGGCTGGGTCCTGCGCGAGACCGGCACCGACAGCCGCATCCACGTGATCTCGGCGCAGAACGGCTCGGCCACCGCCCTGGACGTAAGCGCCACGGCCACGCTTCGCGCCATGCTCTCGGGTGGCTTCATCGTGGAAGACATGGTCGAGGGTGTCACCACACGCACGCTCTACTCGGCCGCGGGCGTGCGGGTAACCGACGCCGGCGCGGTGTCCGCCCTGCTTGCGGGGGAGAACCTCACGCAGCCGCTTCAGCAGCGCTGGCCCGGCCCGCAGAACTTCGATGAGCGACGCACCTGGCGCGTGGCCGATGGGCAGCTGCAGTTCGTGGATCTGGCGGACGACTCGGTCGAGCGCTCGCTGCCCGTGCCGCATGCGGCCGTGGAATGGGTGACGGGAAGCGTGGGCGGCTCGCTGCTCGGGACGCGCTACGTGGCGTACATCCCGAGCATTGCGCTGGCCGAGCGCAGCACCGACTACGGTGCCATCGACGGCGGCGTCTACACCCCGCTGGCGCAAGGCCGCAATAACGACACCTACTTCAACATCAACACGCCCACGTATGGCGAGTCGCTGACCACCACCGACCGGCTCAGCCACAGCTGGATGGCGCTGGGCGACGGTTCGATCGGCAACACCTGGGAGAGCCAGGTGTCGCGCCTGGAGTCTTCGCGCCGCACCGTCGGCCAGACCACCACCGCCTCGAGCGACCACCGCGTCACAGAGGCCACCGGGTTCGACCGTATCCAGCGCACGCTGACGGCCACGCCGGCGGCGGCGCAGGGTGTCGTCGGCCGCGTGCTCGCGTCGCCGCTGCTGGCCAGCATGCCCGGACAGTCCAACGGCACGGCCGGTGGCGGGGGGACGCAGCCGCCGGTCGATCCGGGTCCAGGCACCGGCAACCCCGGCACGGGCGGCCCGGGCACACCACCCGCACCCGGCCGCACCTCCGACGGCGAACTTCCGCCGCCCGCCTACTTCCCGGGCACGCGACCGGCGGGGCCGGCCGGCCTCGAGATCGCCAGCGCGCCGATCCGCATCCCCGCCTCCGCGGTGACCGACACGCGCACCCAGGCCGAGATCGACGCCGAGATACTGGCCGAGGCCGAACGGCTGGTGGGCGAATACATGGGCCCGCAGGATGCAGCACGCTTCGCGGCGGCCAGGACCGACGAGGAGCGTCGCCCCTTCATGAAGGAAGTGGCCTATGCCATGACCGTGGGCCAGGAGGTTTACGACGCCACGCGCTCGCTGGGCGAGGAGATGCGCTCGGCCATGTTCAATGGCTGGGGCACGGCGCAGCTGTGGGGCATGGACAACGACGACGAAGACTTCAGCACGGGCCTGATGAAGGCCATGACCGAGAAGCTGCCCGCGCCGCCCAACGAGGACGGCAGCCCCGGTGTGCCGCGCACCCGCCTGCAGGTCGCTTTCGATGTGGCTGACCTGGAGCTCAAACAGGCCAAGACGAAGGAAGAGAAGGACAAGATCGGCCGCCGCGTGTTCCGCGACATGGTGCATGCCGCACGCGCGGCCTCGGGCCAGGAGGTCGATCCGGATGCCGACCTGGTGCTGTCCGACGGCAACGGCGGCACGGTGCGCATCAACGACGAAGGCGACATGGTGTACGAAAAAGGCAGCGGCGAAGGCTGACCCGGCGGGCTTCAGGCGGGTGCTGTGTGCCCCGCAGCGTGCAGTGGCAACCGCAGCGTCACCACGCAGCCGCCGTCCGCGCCGCCCGTCACCTCCACCGTGGCGTGGATCGCACGGGCGCGTGTGTGCATGCCGCGCAGGCCGTGGCCTTCCTGCAAGGCCGCGCAGCCGCGTCCGTCGTCCTGCACGCGCACGGCGATCACGTCAGCTTCGCCAGGCGTTCTTTCGGGGGCCGCGCTGAGGGTGAGAGTGCGCGCGCCCGAGTGCTGCAGCACGTTGGAAATCGCCTCGAACACGATGTATTGCACGTGGCGCAGTGCCTCGGTGTGGCCGCCGGGCCAGGCCGGCAGCGACTCGACCTGCCAGCGCAGCGACAGCCCTGCTGATTCGAGCCGGGGCGCGAGCCTGAAGCGCAGCGCGCCCAGCAGGCCGGCCACGTCGCCTTCTTCCAGCGTGAGCGCGTCGATGGAGAGCTTGAGCTGGTCGAGCGAATCACGCAGCGTCTGCTCCACCGCGCCGGCCGGCGCCTGGCCACTTTGCAACTGGCGGATGGCCGAGGTCAGGTGCGTGCCCACGCCGTCGTGCATGTCGCGCAGGATGCGGCTGCGCTCGGCCGCCACGGCGCGCGCGCGTTCGAGGTCGGCCACGCGCGCGAAGCTCTCGCGCAGCTCGTCCTCTTTCTGCCGCACACGGTCGGCCAGCTCGGTGTTCATCCGCGCCAGATCCTGCTGGGCGCGTGCGTAATCGCCCGCGATCAGCCAGCCGATGGCGGCCAGCAGCAGCGGCGCCATGAAGGGCAGGGCGTAAGACGCCTCGAAGTCGAGCATGCCGGTCTGCAGCAGCCAGTCGTGCGCGCCCAGCGACAGCGTGGCCGTGGCGACGACGGCGAAGAAGCTGTAGTCGGCCAGTCGTACGCGCCGCACGAAGACCACGATCTGGAACATCGACCACGCACCCAGCGCCAGCACCGGCACCAGCCACCACGCGCCCATGCGCACCGGCCCGGTCTCGCCCGACAGCCACAACACCAGCGCGCAGGCGAGCGCGTAGGCCACCACTGCGCGCTCCAGCCAGGGCCGGTGGCGCCCCGCGAAGCGCAGACCGAACAGGCCCAGCGCCAGCAGCGCCCACACGATGCTCACGAAGACGAACAGCTCCCAGTGGAAGTAGGAGAGCGGCACGTCGCTCACGATCATGTTGAAGTTGCTCAGGCCCCAGAGCAGCGCGCCGGCGCTGAAGTAGCCGTAGTCCCCGCGCTCGGGCTTGCGCAGCCACACCGCGAGCACGAACAGGCCCAGCGCGATCACGGCGATGTTGGCGGCGTAGACCAGCGTGTTCTGCATGAACACCTGCCGTGCATGCAGGTCGGCCAGCCGGTCGGCGCGGCCGATCTGCGGCGGCGCGAGCCCACCGGCGCCGTCGGCGTGGCCCACGACGCGCACATGGACGATGTTGGACCCCGCGCGCCACAGGGTCTGCGGCGTGGTGAAGAAAAGCGGCGTGTTCCAGTGCCGGCTCACGGGCGCCTGCATGCGGCCGGCGCGGCCGGCCAGCACGCCGTTGACCCAGACTTCGGCGTTCATGATGACGCGCGGCAGGTAGACCGCCCAGGGCGTGCCGGGCGCGGCGGCGAAATCGACCTGCGCGCGATACCAGACGCTGCCGCCGAAGCCGGGCCGGCTGTCGCGCCAGCGGTCGGGCATGGGCTGCAGTTGCCAGGCGGCGTCGTCACCGGGCGGCCGGGGCTCGGCGGCGTCGTCGGCCGGTGCGGCCACGGCCTGCATCTCCAGCAGGCGCGTGCCGTCGGGCCGGGCGGTGACGGTGGGCATGGCCGTGGCCGGTGCGAGCCCGGCGATGGCCATCGCCAGCATCAACAGAGAAAAGACCAGGAGTCGGACCGGCCAGGGGCTGCGGGCGTCGGCGCCGGGCATCCGCTGGCCCGCCCTCATGCGGTGGCTTCCAGCTCGCGCCTTCGGGCGTAGAGCGCGCGGTAGCGTTCCAGCGCCGAAGGGTCGAGGCTCGATTCCTCGATGGCCTGTGCTTCGAGGGCTTTGAGCCGCTCGACCAGCATGCGTTTGAGCAGGTCCCGCAGCTCGGCTTCCCATTCCTGCATCGCGGCGTGGGCACCGGCGGTGGCATCGGGCACGAGGGCCAGCACGTCGGCGCCAGCCATCAGGCGGTCGGCGAGCGACTCGAACGGCTGGCCAGGCAGCGCTTCGCGCAGGTGCGTCCAGGTCAGCGGTCCATGCTCGTGGAACTGGCTGTCGATCCAGGCGAACAGCGGGCCATGGGGCTCGGGCAGTTCGCACAGCATGGCGTGCTCCTCGCTGGACAGCCGCTCCCACGCATGCATGTGGGCCAGCAGCAGGCGGGCGGCGTGGTCGGCGCGGCTCATGGGCTGAACGCGCCGGCCCGGCGATCGCGCCGGCGCCTTCGATTTCCACGGCGGCCGGCTGCCGCCACCCGTGCCGTTGCCCTCGCGCCAGCCGTGGGCGGGGCGCGGCGGCGCGCCATCGCCGGCTGGCTCTTGCTGCGGTTCGGCGCGGGGGGCGGTCCGGCCCGGTCCGCTGGCGGCGCTGCGACTCCAGAGGTCGGCCAGCTCCTGCGCCGACAGTTGCACCAGGCCGGCCAGCTCGCCCAGCAGCTGCCGCCGCAGCGCGCCGTCGGGCAGGGCCTGCCACAGCGGGCGCGCGTTGCTGGCCATGTGGGCGCGGCCCTCGGCGGTGCCCAGGTCGAGGTCTTCGCGCGCGGCTTCGATCAGGAAGCGGCTGAGCGGCATCGCCTCGGCCACCTGGCGCGAGAACGCTTCGGCGCCGAATTCGCGGATGTAGCTGTCGGGATCGTGTTCGGCCGGCAGGAACAGGAACTTCACCGAGCGCGTGTCCGACGCATGGGGCAGGGCGGCGTCCAGCGCCCGCCGCGCCGCGCGCCGGCCGGCCGCATCGCCGTCGAAGCTGAACACCACCGAGTCGGTGAAGCGGAACAGCTTCTGCGCATGCTCGGTGGTGCAGGCCGTGCCCAGCGTGGCCACGGCATTGGGAAAGCCCAGTTGCGCCAGCGCCACCACGTCCATGTAGCCTTCCGTGACCAGCACGTAGCCGGCGTCGCGCAGCGCCTCGCGCGCCTCGAAGAGGCCGTAGAGCTCGCGGCCCTTGCTGAACACCGGGGTTTCGGGCGAATTGAGGTACTTGGGCTTCTCGTCGCCCAGCACCCGGCCGCCGAAGCCGATGCATTCGCCCTTGATGTTGCGGATCGGGAACATGACGCGATCGCGGAAGCGGTCGTAGCGCTTTTCTTCCTGGCCGTCTTCCTGCGACACGATGACCAGGCCGCTTTCGGCCAGCAGCGGGTCGGTGTAGTCGGGGAACACGCTGGCCAGGCCGCGCCAGCCCTCGGGCGCATAGCCCAGGCCGAAACGCCGCGCGATCTCGCCCGAGAGGCCGCGGCCCTTGAGGTAATCGACGGCGCGCGGCGAAGTCTTGAGGTGGCGGCGGAAGGAATCTCCGGCTCTTTCGAGCACGTCGGACAGCGTGGCCTGCTTTTTCCGTTGCTCGCTGGCGCGGGCGCGCTCCTCGGGCGAGGTGTCGTCGTCCGGCACCTGCAGGCCGTGCTGCTGGGCCAGGTCTTCCACCGCTTCGCGGAAGCTCTGGCCCGTCTGTTCCATCAGGAAATTGATCGCATCTCCGCTCTTGCCGCAGCCGAAGCAGTGATAGAACTGTTTGGTGGGGCTCACCGAGAACGAGGGCGACTTCTCCCCGTGGAAGGGGCACAGCCCCATGAAGTTGGCCCCGCCCTTCTTGAGCTGCACGTAGCGGCCCACGACCTCCACCACGTCGACGCGCGTGAGCAGCTCGTGGATGAAGGTTTGGGGAATCGCCATTGTCAGGATTGTAGAAACCCCGTGGTCGCCTGCCAGGCCGGGCGACCGATGCCCCTGAGACGGGGCTTCAGGTAGCCGTTCTGTCCTGCTCGATGGCGTTGGCGGCGCGGGCCTGCGCGCCACGGAACTCGCGCGGCGCCACGCCAAAGCGCTGGCGGAAGGCACGACTGAAATGCGCCATGTCGTTGAAGCCCCACGAATAGGCGATCTCGCTGATGGATCGCGCCGCCTGGGCTGGCTGCGCGAGGTCGTCCCGGCAGCGTTCGAGCCGCGAACCCCAGATCCAGCGCATGAGCGGCCGGCCATCTTCCTCGAACAGTTCGTACACGTAGCGCGTCGACAGGCCTACACCGGCGGCGACGCTGCGGGCGTCGAGTTCGTGGTTGCGCAGATTCTCGCGAACGAAGCGGCGGATGCCCTCGCGGTGCGTGGCGCGCAGACGGCTGGTGGCAGGCTCGCTGGCCTGCAGCCCAACGAGGGCTGCAGACAGCAGATGGGGCAGGGCGTCGGCCAGGCGGTCGGCTGTCGGCTCGCGCAGCTGGTCGGCCTGCTCGAACATCTCGTCCATCAGGCGGGCGAACAGCGCGCCTGTGCCATCGGCTCCGCGGATCGGCCGGGCGGTGAGTGCATCGAGATCGGGCACGATGCCGCGCACGAGATCGGCTTCGAGGTAGACCGAGTGCGCCACCACCTGCGCGCCGGTCTCGATGCAGAAGGGCCGCGATGGGTCGATGACGAACAGGTCGCCCGCACCCACGTGACCTTCCCGGCCGCCCTGCTGCACCAGGGCCGAGCCTTCTTTGTGCAGCGACACCAGCAGGCGCGAGCCGCGCCGGCCCACGTGCGATGAGGAAGTGCGATGCGCCGAGAACTGCAGGGACGCGAAGCGCAGCCGCCGGCCGCAATAGCCGCTCACCTGCGTATGGAAGGGGCCGTCGGGTGAACTGATGGCCAGGCCCACCGCGTACAGCCGATCCATCTCCTGCTGGAAGAAATTCGGGCCACGCGCCGCGGGATGGCCCTCGGTCGTGAAGGTGTGGAATCGTGTCTCCATGGCTTCTCCGCTCGTGGCGCCGACCCGTGCCGGTGGCGCTGCGTGGCCATTCTAGGAAGCCGGCGATGCGGGTTTACCCCTCATCGGGACAGGCGGCGAGCAGGAAGCGGCCGACGCGCTCCGTGAAAGCGACGGGCTGCTCTACCGGCGCCAGATGCGCGGCGGCATCGATGACGCAGACCTCGGACCGCGCGATGCGCGCGGCGATCTCCGTCGCGAGGGCGGGCGGTACGGCGGCATCCTCGCGGCCTGCGACCACGAGCGTCGGCACATGAATTTCGTGCAGCCGGTCGAGGTGGTCGAGCTGCTGGATCGCGTGCACCGCGGCCGCATAGCCGGCCAGCGGTGTCGCACCGATCTGCGCGCCGACCCAGTCGAGCGTCAGCGGCGAGGCGGCGGCGAAGGACGGCGTGAACCAGCGCGCGAGCGTGGGCGCCACCTGGCTGTCGATGCCACCGGTCTCGGCGGCAACGAGGCGCTGGCTCCAGGCCTCGCGCACGGCGGCGGACGTACGTGCGGTCGTGTTGGCCAGCACCAACGCCCACAGACGCCCGGGGAATGCGAGCGCGAAGGCCTGCGCCACCATGCCGCCCAGCGACAGGCCGACCATCGCGCAGCCCCGGATGCCGAGCTCGTCAAGAACGGCCGCCACGCCCGCTGCAGCGTCGTGCAGCGACGGCGTGCCTGCAGGAACAGGGCTCGCGCCGTGTCCCGGCAGATCGATGCGAAGCACCCGCCAGCGTTGCGACCAGACGGTGGCCTGGGCCTGCCAGATGTCGCCATGGGTGGCGATGGCGTGCAGCAGCACGACGACGGGTGCACCGGGCGGACCATCGCAGCGCCAGTGCAGGCGGGACGGCTCGCTCATCGGGGCGCTCCGACCGGCCACTGGCCCAGCCCGATGCCGGTGTACCAGAGGTTGACGGCGCGGTAGTAGAGGGGGGCGAACGCCGCGCCGCCGGCAGCACCGTGGGCCACCAGCCAGCAGCGGATTTCCTCGGCACCGTTGCCGGCTTCGTCGACGTGGTCGGTGGCGTAGCGCACCAGGGCCTCGTCGTCGCCCGCCGAGAGCAGGCGCAGGAACTCGCGGTCGAAGGCTTCGTTGATGGCGCCCATGCGCGGCGTGGCGATGTCGTGGCTGATGCCTCCGGTCGCGAGGATGGCCACCCGGGCACAGCCATCGAAGCTGCCGATGGAGTCGCGCAGAAAGCGTCCCCACTGCAGCGCGCGGCGCATGGTGGGAAGCGGTGGCTGCACGCAGTTGACCAGCAGCGGCACCACGCGCACCGCCTCTGCGATGCCGGCCAGATGCAGGGGCGTGAGAACGCCATGGTCGAGCGTGAGTTCCATCGACAGCGAGGGATCGAAGCCGCTGCGCAACGCCTCGCCCAGCAGGTGGGCACCCAGCGCTGCGTCGCCCCGCAACTGCTGGCGCGGGGCCTTGAGCCAGTGCTCCACCGGGGTCTCATAGCTCTGCGCAGCCCCGATGCAGAAGGCCGGGAAGTTGTCGAGGAAGAAGTTGTGGACGTGGTCGTCCGACACCACGACGACAGTGTCGGGCGCGGCCTGCTGCAGCTGCGCACCGAGCGTGCGGAACGCGCCGAAGATCTCCTCCCGCTGTTCGTCGGGTATGGCCTCCGGGAAGTTGAGCATGACCGGCGTGTGGCTGGCCGCGAAGATGCCGACGATCTCAGCCATGAGGCACCTCCGGCGCATCGCCAGCCACGGCGCGCAGCGAGGCGAGGAAGGTGGGTTCGGGGATGCGCAGGCCCAGGCAGTGCGCGCGCAACAGATACGGATTGACGCCGGCCAGATACATGCGGCCGATGTCGTTGTCGCGGATGGCCGCCTTGAGCTCTTCCGCCAGTGGCAGCGAAGCCATGTACTCGTCGGGACTGGCGCGGTATCGCTCCAGGTGGCTGGGCTGGTGGTGCACGTCGAACAGCACGCGGTTCATCCAGTAGGCGTCGTGCGTGGGCATCGCCTGCTGCCAGTTGCGGGGTGGGGCGCTCGGTGTCGTCATGTCATTGCACTCCTCGTGCGCCGACCTGTTGCGCCAGCCATTGGACGATGGTGGGCAGCGTGCGCGGCGTCAGGCCCATGTGCCCGCCGGGGAAGAAGCGCACGGTCTTGGGCGAGCCGTGCTCGGTCAGCAAATGGATGTCGGCCACGGGGCACTGGCGGTCGTCCTTGCCGTTGACCAGCAGCAGCGGCGCGCTCGATCGATCGAGCAGGCCCTGGTCCTGCAGCGAAAGGCGCGCGAAGAACTCGACGTACTGCTCGTCGGTATCGGCGCCGAGCATTCGCTTGCGCGTGGGCACCAGATCCATGAGGTAACTGTCCGGATAGCGTGACGCCTCGACCCAGTCACGCTGGAACATGTAGTGGGCACCGCCGCCCCAGTTGACGGCACCGGCGATGCGCGCCGGCACCAGGTGCGCCAGCTTGGTGGCCCAGTAGCCGCCGAACGAGCGGCCGAGCAGCCCGATGCGCGCGCCCTGCCAGCCCGGCTGGGCGGCGATCCAGTCCATGGCGGTGAGGAACTGGCGCTCTGCATCGGGTACGCCCCGCACGGGCGACTCTCCGGTGCCGGCGTTGTCCATGGCGACCGTGGCAACCCCCTGCGCGAGCAGCGCGTCGCTGGCAGCGGTCATCTGCTCCTTGCAGGCATCGACGCCACCCCACATCAACACCACGGGCGGGTTGGCGATACCCGAGGGGCGGCGCACCAGCAGCACGACTTCGTTTCCTTCTCCGGGATGGCCTGCGAAGGGAACGTGCACGGCCTCGATCGGCTCGGGCCAGAGCGCTGCGCCGGCCAGGTAAGTTTCCCGTTCGGCGACGGCACAGCGCTCCTTGGCGGCGTGGTCGGGACACGGAAAGCGTCCCATGAAGTACAGGCCGCTGGCCTTCTGGTAGAGCCGCATGGCAGCCGATGCGTCGCCCGCCTGTCGTCGCTCGTCGGCCTCGCGCCGGACCGCATCGCCCAGCGAGCCCCAGTAGGCGCCCCAGCCCGCGCCGTCGAGCGCGGGCACGGCTTCGATCCAGGCGACGCCTTCATCGGCCGGCAGGGCGTTCATGGGATGCGTGCGCGTGGCCAGCCGCTGCAGCATCCACTCGCGGGCTTCAGGCAAGGTTTTGGGCCGGCCACTGACTTGCGCCGCGCTGGAATCGCTCATCTTGTCTCCTGATCTGATGGACGAATTGATGCTAATCAGCGCCCCGCATCGCGCACTTGACCGGTTGCGCACAGTGTGTTGACCGGGCGTGCATACAGGCGCGGACCGCATTGACGGGCCCGGGGCGCCGGCGTGCTAATGGCGCCTGTTTCCACTACCGCATTCCGCAACGCAAGCGATGCCATCAGCGCTCAAAGTCCTCGTCGTCGGCGGCGGCATCGGCGGCATGTCGACCGCGATCACCCTGCGCCAGCGCGGCCATGAGGTCGAGTTGATCGACCTCGATCCCCAATGGCGCGTCTATGGCGCCGGTATCACGATCACGGGCGCGACCTTCCGCGCGTTCAGCCAGCTGGGCATCCTCGACGAGGTGCTGGCCAAGGCCTGGGGTGGCCCGGGCATCCAGGTGTGTGACATGCAGGGCCGGCCGCTGGCGGTGCTGCCGACACCGCCCGTGGCTGATGCCGATGTGCCGGGCACGGGCGGCCTCATGCGGCCGGTGCTGCACGCCATCCTGTCGCAGCGAACGCTGTCGCTCGGCACACGCGTGCGGCTGGGGCTCACCGTCGATGCCTTGCAGGAAACGCCGCAGGGTACGTACGTGCAGTTCTCCGATGGCTCGAATGGCACGTTCGATCTCGTCGTGGGTGCCGATGGCTTGTTCTCGCGCGTTCGCCAGCTGCTCTTTCCGGACGCACCGGCGCCCGAGTACACCGGCCAGTCGGTGTGGCGAACCGTTGCCCCGCGCGCCTCTGGCATCGACCGCAGGCATTTCTTCCTCGGCGGGCCGGTGAAAGTGGGCCTCACGCCGGTCTCGGATACGCAGATGTACATGTTCCTGCTGGAGACCACGCAGCGCCGTCCGCCCATGGATGCCATGGAACAGGCGGCGCGGCTGCGGAGTCTGCTCGCCGGGTACGGCGGACCCCTGGCCACGATCCGCGAATCGCTCGACTCGCATTCGGACATCGTGCTGCGTCCGCTCGAAGCCTTTGTGCTGCCGCCGCCCTGGCATGCCGGCCGCACGCTGCTGATCGGCGATGCCGCGCATCCGACCACGCCGCAACTGGCATCGGGTGCCGGCATGGCCGTGGAAGACGCGCTGGTCCTGGCTCAGGAGCTCGACCGTGCGGCCGACGTGGCGAGTGCCTTCGAAGGCTTCATGGCGCGCCGGCATGCGCGCTGCCGGCTGGTGGTCGAGAACTCGCTCTCGATCGGCCGCCACGAGCAACAGCGTGCGCCGGTCGAGCAGCAGACCCGCATCGTGGAGGAGTCGCTGATCGCGCTGGCCCGGCCGATCTGACGGCTCATCCCCCTCATCACAATCAACACCAACGGAGACATCCCATGATTCGATTGCTTTCCCTTCGCCTGCTGGCTGCCGCCGTGCTGGCTGGCGGCGCCACGCTGGCCGCGGCCCAGGCTGCTTATCCGAGCAAGCCGGTGCGCTTCGTCACGGCCTCCACCGGCAGTCCGCAAGACGTGGTGGGGCGCATGTTCGCCCAGAAGCTGGCCGAGTCCTGGGGTCAGCCGGTGGTGGTGGACAACCGTGCGGGCGCGGGCGCGTTGCTGTCGATCCAGGCGGTGGCGCAGGCGGCGGGCGACGGCTACACGGTGCTCGTGAGCTCGGCCGCCTATGCCGTCACGCCCTTCCTCTATCAGAACCCCGGCTTCGACGCCGAGAAGGACCTCGTGCCCGTGGCGCTGCTGGCGTCCACGCCGAACATCATCGTGACCTCGCCCAACAGCGGCATCAAGACGCTCAAGGACGCCATCGACCGGGCCCGTCAGGGCCGCAATCTGCGCTACGGATCGCCCGGCTATGGCACGACGCCGCAGTTGTCCGCCGAGTACCTGTTCAAGGTGCTGGCGCGGGCCGAGGTGATGCACGTGCCCTACAAAGGCATGCCGCCGCTTCTGCAGGCTGCGCTGGCCGGCGAGGTCGAGGTGGCCACGGCGGCCCTGCCGCCCACCGTGCCGCTGATCAAGACCGGCCGGCTGGTGGGCCTGGCCGTGACCAGCAACGCCCGCAGCAGCGTGGTGCCCGACGTGCCCACCATTGCAGAAGCAGGCCTGACCGGCTTCGAGGACGAATCGTGGGTGGGTATCTGGGTGCCGGCGAAGACACCTGCGCCTGTCATCGCCAGGCTGCGCGAGCAACTGGCCCAGGCCGGCGCATCGGCCGACCTGCGGGAGAAGCTGCGCAACGTCGGTTTCGAAGCTTCCACCATGAGCGGCGACGCGTTCCATGCGCTGGTCGACAAAGAGTTGCGCAAGTGGGCTCGCGTCGTCAAGGAAACCGGAACCAAGGTCGAGTGATGGCCGGCCGCGCAGGAGCGGCGGCCACGCGCAGCGCATGGGTGGGTGCCTGCGCGATAGCCGCGTGGTGCCACTGCGCCTGGCGGGCCTGAGCAAGCTGCGGGTTGCGAGGCCGTGGGCGCAACCGGCGGATCGAGCGAGTCATGCACCCGTTGCCGAACGCGCCGGCATGGCCGCTGGCACGCGAAAACCCGTGGTACGCGATGGATATCGAATATACGTAACATATACGTTTTGTTTATTCGAGGGCGCCCCATGGGTCTGGTGAAGATTTCGGAACCGATGCACGACAACCTGCGCGTGGCCAGCAACGCGCTGGGCCGCTCCATCAACGCGCAGGCCGAGCACTGGATGCGCATCGGCATGATGAGCGAGCTGCACCCCGAGCTGACGTATGGCGAGCTGTGCCGCCTGCTGATCCAGGACGAGATCCGGGGCCAGGCCGAGGTGGACGAGTTGCCCAGGAAGCGCCGGGCATGAAGAAAAGCCGCGGCGTTCCCATCCGCAGCGAGGCCGAGCTGGCGATGGCGCGCCGCGCCGGCCACCTGGCGGCCGAAGTGCTGGGCATGATCGGCGCGCACATCCGGCCCGGCGTCACCACCGACGCGATCGACCGGCTCTGCCACGAGCACATCGTGAACGTGCAGCGTGTCGTGCCGGCCAACGTTGGCTACCTGGGCTACCCCAAGACGGTGCTCACCTCCGTGAATCACGTCGTCTGCCACGGCATCCCGTCAGACAAGGTGCTGCGCGCCGGCGACATCGTCAACGTGGACGTGGCCGTGAACAAGGACGGCTGGTTCGGCGACTGCAGCCGCATGTTCTTCGTGGGCGAACCCAGCGTGCTGGCGCGCCGCCTGGTGCATGCCACCTACGAGGCCATGCGCGCCGGCATCGAGCAGGTCAAGCCCGGCGCCACGCTGGGCGACGTGGGCCACGCGATCCAGTCTGTGGCGCAGCGCGCGGGTTTCAGCGTGGTGCGCGACTACTGCGGCCACGGCATCGGGCAGGTCTACCACGACGAGCCGCAGGTGCTGCACTTCGGCCGGCGCGGCGAGGGGCTGCGGCTGGAGCCGGGGATGATCTTCACCATCGAGCCCATGGTGAATGCGGGCCGCCCCGACACCAAAGAACTCGCCGACGGCTGGACGGTGGTCACGCGCGACCGCTCGCTGTCCGCGCAATGGGAACACATGGTGGCCGTCACCGACACGGGCTTCGAGGTGCTGACGCCCTGGCCGGACGGCTATGGGCAATACAGCGCGATCGGTTGACGGGTCGGTGGCGGCTACATGCGCGGGCCGTAGCTGATCTCGTGCAGCTCGCCTTCGCGGAAGCGCAACGTGGTGACGAACTGGCCGACGCCGGGCTTGTAGACCCATTCCTCCAGGTTCTCGCACGCGGGAACGCGGATCACGATGCGGTTGTTGGCGTCGAGTTCGGGCGTCGGCTGGCCCGTGACGTTGCCGGTGACGGGCGCAGGATGCTCGATCTGTTTGCAGATGCTGCCGGTGGCGGCCGGGCGGCCGCACTTCATCTGGACGGCGGTCCTGGAGTCTCCCAGTTGCGCGAAATCGCGCCCGCAGGTGAAGGTCTTGTTCTGCGCGGCAGCGGGAGCTGTCCATGCCAGCGCGGTGGCGCATAGCACGGGGAGCAGCACGGCATGGGTCGCTCGTTGGTATTTCATTGCAAACCTCGTTGATTCAGATGTGTTATCGAGCACGCCCGGGTCGGAGCGTTCACTCGCCCATCACGATGCCTTCGCGGCGCGGATCGGCGCCGCCCAGCAGCATGGGCTCGCCATGCACGTTGGCGCGGCTGATGGCCTGCAGGCCACTGGTCATGGCCTGCTCGCGCACGTCGTGGCCGCGCGCGCGCAGCGCGTCCACCGTGGTCGCGGGGAAGCGCTTTTCTTCCAGCACGGTCGGCCCGTTGAGGGACGCGAAGTTCGGCAGGCTGATGGCCTGCTGGGGCAGCAGGCCCCAGCCCAGCACGCCGTGCAGCGTCTTGGCCGTGAAATGGATGATGAGCGCACCGCCAGGACTGCCGCCGCTCATCACCAGTTCGCCGGTGGCCTTGTCGAACACCAGCGTGGGCGACATCGAGGACCTTGGGCGCTTGCCCGGCTCGACGCGGTTGGCGATCGGGCGGCCCTGCGCGTCGGCGGGCGCGAAGCTGAAGTCGGTGAGTTCGTTGTTGAGCAGGAAGCCGCCGGCCAGGCCCGGCAATTGCACCATCTGGCGCGCGCCGAACTGGTCTTCGATGGTGGTGGTCATGGCCACCGCGTTGCCCTGTGCGTCGACGATGCTGATGTGCGAGGTGCCGTATTCGGGCTGCTGCGGCATGGGCGCGTAGCCCGTGCGCATGGCGCCGGGTGTGCCGGGCTGCGCGGTCTGCATGCTCCGGCCGCCGATCAGGCGCGCGCGCTCGTCGAGGTAGGACGGCGCGAGCAGGCTCATCCAGTTGCCGCCGGGTGGCGCGACGAAGTCGGGGTCGGCCAGGTACTGGGCCCGGTCGGCGAAGGCCAGGCGCGAGGCCTCGGTGTAGTAGTGCAGCCAGTCGGCCGAAGGCGCCGGGCCCGAGAAGCCCGGCACGCCTTCGCCCGGCGGCAGCTGCGCACCCGGTGTGCGTGCCAGGATGCCGAGGATCTGGCCGATGGCGATGGCGCCCGAGCTGGGTGGCGGCATGCCGCAGACGTTGTAGGTGTGGCCGGCGGCCACGAGGTCGTGGCACAGCGGCGCGCGCTTCTTCGGCTGGTAGCCCGCCAGGTCGGACAGCGCCAGCGTGCCGGGGTTGGTGGCATGGGCGCGCACCTTGGCGACGATGGCCTGCGCCACGGGGCCTTCGTGCAGCGCTCTGGAGCCGCGCGAGGCGATGTCGCGCAGCACGGCGGCCAGGCCGGGGTTGCGCAGCACGGTGCCCACGGCCAGCGGGGCACCGTCGGGCGTGTAGAAGTAGGCGGCGGCGACCGGGTCCTTCTTCAGGTGTTGCTCTGCGGCGAGCAGCGTGTGCAGGCG
>JAGOCV010000263.1 GCA_017998575.1 Burkholderiaceae bacterium | reverse complement strand
GCGCGAGACGGCGCCCCGCGTGTGGTTCACCGCGCTGCGCGCCACCGACACGGCCGTGCGCGCCCGGATGGAGCCCGTGAGCCTCAACCCCGACGGGCTCATCAAGGTCGCGCCGCTTTTGCACTGGTCGTCGAAAGCCCTGCACGAGTACTGCCAGCAGCACGACCTGCCCAACAACTTCGACTACGTGGACCCGACCAAGGGCGAGGACAACCGTGAATGCGGCCTCCACCTGTCGCACTGAACACCCCGAACACCCGCGATGAACGACCGCCCCGCACCATGAACGCCCGCGCCGAACCTCAACTGCTCGCCACCCTCAGCAACAGCCACCTCGATGCGCTGGAGGAAGAAACCATCTTCATCCTGCGCGAGGTGGCCGCCGCCTTCGAGCGCCCGGCGCTGCTGTTCTCGGGCGGCAAGGATTCGCTGGTGCTGCTCAAGTGCGCCGAGAAAGCATTTGGTGTGGGCCGCATGCCCTACCCGCTGCTGATGATCGACACCGGCCACAACTTCCACGAAGTGACCGACTTCCGCGACCTGCGCGCGAAGGAGCTCGGCGCCGAGCTGATCGTGCGCAGCGTGGAAGACAGCATGAAGCGCGGCACCGTGCGCCTGGCGCGGCCCGACGAATCGCGCAACGTGCATCAGTCGGTCACGCTGCTGGAGGCCATCGACGAATTCCGCTTCGACGCGCTGATCGGCGGCGCGCGCCGCGACGAGGAAAAGGCCCGCGCCAAGGAGCGCATCTTTTCGCACCGCGACAGCTTCGGCCAGTGGCAGCCCAAGGCCCAGCGCCCCGAGCTGTGGACGCTGTTCAACACGCGCCTGGCCCCGGGCGAGCACTTCCGCGTGTTCCCGATCAGCAACTGGACCGAACTCGACGTGTGGCAATACATCGCGCGCGAGAACATCGCCCTGCCCTCGCTCTACTACACGCATAAGCGCGACGTGGTCGAGCGCCGCGGCCTGCTGGTGCCCGTGACGCCGCTGACGCCGGCGCGCGAGGGCGAACGCATCGAAAGCCGCGACGTGCGCTTCCGTACCGTGGGCGACATCACCTGCACCTGCCCCGTGCCCAGCCTGGCCGCCGGTGCGCTGGACGTGGTGGCCGAGACCCTGGCCGCCGACGTGAGCGAGCGCGGCGCCACGCGCATGGACGACAAGACGTCCGAAGCGTCGATGGAAAAACGGAAAAAAGATGGTTACTTCTGAGAGCGCCGACACCATGACCACCCAGAACACCACCGACACTTCCACCGCGCTGCGCTTCATCACCTGCGGCAGCGTGGACGACGGCAAGAGCACGCTGATCGGCCGCCTGCTGGTGGACAGCCGCGCAGTGCTGCAGGACCAGCTGGCCAGCGTCTCCAGAAGCGGTGCGGCCGATCTCGCGCTGCTCACCGACGGCCTGTCGGCCGAGCGCGAGCAGGGCATCACCATCGACGTGGCCTACCGCTACTTCTCCACGCCCACGCGCAAGTTCATCATCGGCGATGCGCCGGGCCATGAGCAGTACACGCGCAACATGGTCACCGCCGCCTCCAGCGCCGACGCGGCCGTGGTGCTGGTCGATGCCACCAAGCTCGCGTGGAACGACCCCGCGCTCGAACTGCTGGTGCAGACCCGCCGCCACACGCTGCTGGCGCACCTGCTGCGCGTGCCGTCGATCGTGTTCGCCATCAACAAGCTCGACGCGGTGGAGCAGCCCGACGTGGCCTTTGCCCACATCCGCGACGCGCTGGCGCGCTTCGCCGCCGCCGCCGGCGTGGCCGTGCGCGCCATCGTGCCCGTCTCGGCGCTCGAAGGCTGGAACGTGGTGGAGCCGCGCGCCGGCTGGTGCGGCCATGAGGGCCCGGGCCTGCTGCAGTTGCTGGAAACACTGCCGGTCACGCCGGCGGATACGGCCGAGCCGTTCGCCTTCCCCGTGCAGTGGGTTGAAAAGTTCTCCGCTTCGTCCGACACCTCCGAAGGCCGCCGCGTCTTCTGGGGCCGCGTGGCGGCAGGCGCCGTGGCACCCGGCCAGCAGGTGACGGTGCTGCCCGGCGGCCAGACGGCCACCGTGGCCCGCGTGCTGGACCACGTGCGGCGCGAAGGCGGCGTGGCCGCCGGCCACAGCGCCGGCATCGTGCTCGACCGCGAAGTGGACGTGTCGCGTGGCGACTGGTTGCTGGCCCCCGCCGCCTATGCGCCCACCCAGACCGTGCAGGCCACCGTGGCCTGGCTCGACGACGAGCCGCTGGTGCCCGGCCGCGCCTACTGGGCGCTGCACGGCCACCGCTGGGTCAAGGCCAAGGTGCGCCGCATCGTGCACCGGCTCGACGTGAACACGCTGGCCGAGGACGAGGCCACGGAGCTGCCGGCCAACGCCATCGGGCACGTGGAACTGAGCCTGCAGGAGCCGCTGGCCGCGCGCCCGTTCGCGCAATCGCGCGCCCTGGGCAGCCTGGTGCTGGTGGATACCGCCAGCCACAAGACCGCGGGCGCCGTGCTGGTTCGCGGCTGACCGCTGGCCCGCTGGACCGAAACAACTAAAATCGACCGTTTGCCGTCGTACCCGTCCCCGACCCGAATTCCAACATGACCCACGTCGTCTCCGAAAACTGTATCCGCTGCAAATACACCGACTGCGTCGACGTCTGCCCCGTGGACTGCTTCCGCGAAGGCCCGAACATGCTGGTGATCGATCCGGACGAATGCATCGACTGCGCGGTGTGCATCCCCGAGTGCCCGGCCAACGCGATCTTTGCCGAGGAAGACCTGCCGGCCGACCAGCTCGCCTTCATCAAGCTCAACGCAGAGCTGGCACTGGCCGATGGCTGGAAGAG
This sequence comes from Burkholderiaceae bacterium, assembly GCA_017998575.1. The sequence continues at coordinate 2,956 of JAGOCV010000263.1, read as the reverse complement.
CATCACCAAGCGCAAGCCCGCCCTGCCCGACGCGGACGAGTGGAAAGACAAGCCGGGCAAGATCGCCGAGCTGATCCGCTGACCCCGGGGCACCCGCGCACCGTGCCCGACCTGCACCCTGCCCCGGCCGCATTGCCCGTGGAGGCCGACGCGGTCGTCATCGGCGCGGGCCCGGTCGGGTTGTTCCAGGCCTTCCAGCTCGGGCTGCACGACATCCGCTGCCACATCGTCGACGCGCTGCCCCACGCCGGCGGCCAGCCCGTCGAGCTCTACCCCGACAAGCCCATCTACGACATTCCCGGCACGCGCGTGTGCACGGGGCGCGAGCTCGCGCAGTCGCTGCTGGAGCAGGTGGCGCCGTTCGCGCCCACGATGCATCTGGGCCAGGAAGTGACCCAGCTCGAAGCGCGGGCCGACGGCCGCTTCCTGCTCGCCACCTCGGCAGGCACGCGGCTGCTGGCGCGCACCGTGTTCATCGCCGCCGGCGTGGGCGCCTTCCAGCCGCGCGCGCTCAAGGCGCCGGGCGCCGATCGGCTCGAAGGCGGCGCATTGCGCTACCGGCTGGGCAACGCCACGCAGTACGCCGGCCAGCGCGTGGTGGTCAACGGCGGTGAAGACGCCGCGCTCGACGCCGTGCTGGCGTTGCACGCCCTGCCGCCGGAGCAGCGCCCGACCGAAATCATCCTGCTGCACCGCCGCGACGTGTTCCAGGCCGAGCCGGCCAAGGTCGACGCCATGCGTGCGGCCGTGGCCGCTGGCCACATCGTGCTGCGCATCGGCCAGGTGGCCGGTTTCGACACCGCGCCCGCCAGCACCATGGCGGACACAGGAGACATCGGTGAAACCGGCCTGATGACGGCCGTGCGGGTGCTCGATGCCGATGGCGAAGAACGCATCCTGCCCGCCGACCAGTTGCTGGCCTTCCTCGGCGTGTCACCGCGCCTGGGGCCGATCACGCAATGGGGGCTCGACATCGAGCGCAAGCAGCTCAAGGTGGACACCGAGTCGTTTTCCACCAGCGTGCGCGGCATCTACGCCGTGGGCGACGTCAACACCTACCCGGGCAAGCGCAAGCTCATCCTCTCGGGCTTCCACGAATGCACGCTGGCCGCCTTCGGCGCCGCCGAACTGATCAGCGGCCAGCCCGTGCACCTGCAGTACACCACCACCAGCCCGCGCCTGCATGCGCTGCTGGGCGTGGCGACGCCGCCGCGCGATTGAGCATCCGGGCGCCTTGCGTCCGCTTCACGACGGAACCCGAAGGCGTGGGCGGCTGCGCGTTGTCCCAACGACGGCTGGCTGAGCAAGCAGCTAAACTGTACAGATTAGCTAGTTCAGCGAGGTCGCGGCCATGCAGACATTGAGTTCCGTAGAAGCACAGAACCGCTTCGGGCAACTGCTCGACGCTGCGCAAAGGGAACCCGTCGGCATCACGCGACGGGGGCGGCCCGTCGCCTTCATCGTTTCGGCTCAGGAAATGGAAGAGTTGCTGGAGGCGCGTCGCCTGCGCAAGGCAGCCGGGCAATCCGCGCATCGTCAATGGGCCGCCGCCTGCGCCGATGGCTGGAACGCGATCGAAGAGCAGTTGGGCTCCTTCGCCGACGAGCACTCGACGCTGTAGCCCTGTCCATGGCTCAGTTCGACATCCATCGAAACAAGGGTCAGCAGAAGCAGGCCATTCCGTTCGTGGTACTGGTGCAGTCCGCGCAGTTCGACCGCTATCGCCGCCGTGTCGTGGTTCCGCTGATGCGCCGCAGCGTCCTGCCCGCCGGTTCGCCGCTCGCGGGTACGCGCATGAACCCGGTGTTCGAAGTGGAAGGCCTCGAAGTCGTGCTGCATCCTCTCGACACCGTTTCCGTCGCCCTCGACCAACTTGGCGAGCATGTTGGCAGCCTGGCCGCACAGGGCCAGCAAGTTACGGATGCGATGGACGAGTTGCTCACCCGCTCCTGGGGTTGAGCGACGGCGCCTACCCTCCCGCCACTCGCATACAATCCGCGCCGGCACCCGCAAGGGCGCCACTCGCTAGGGGTGTCCGGCCCCGTCGTCCGAACAGGCGATGGTGCCGGGCTGAGAGAGTCCCTTTGAACCTGATTGAGGTAATCCTCGCGCAGGGAAGCCAGGCCCGACATCCGGGGCGCCGCGTGCCACTTCTCGCACGCGCATCCACCGCCGCAGCGCGCGGCGTGGCGCACCGGGCGGCCAAGCCCACCTGCCTCACGATTTGCACGGAGCAAACTGATGGCAACCGTCTCGACTTCTTCTTCCACCGCCACCGGCGGCAACGACGCGCTCACGCCGATCGCGGCCGACCAGCGCGCCTTCGGCACGCGCGACCACGCGTCGCTGTGGTTCAGCCTGGGCGTGGGCCTGCTGGTGATGCAGGTGGGCGCGTACCTGATGCCGGCGCTCGGCACCAGAGAAGCCTTGCTCGCCATCGTGGCCGGCTCGCTGCTGGGCGCGGGCTTGCTCGGCTGGGTGGCCAAGCTGGGCGCCGACAGCGGCCTGGCCAGCGCGGGCCTGATGCACGCCGTCTACGGCAGTGCCTTCGCGCGGCTGCCGGTGCTGCTCAACATCGTGCAACTCATCGGCTGGGGCGCGTTCGAGATCGTGGTGATGCGCGATTCCACGCTGGCCATCGCGCGCCAGTCCGGCGCCGAGGTGGCCTCGCCCGCGTGGACGGCGCTGGCCACGCTGCTGTGGGGCGCGGTAGTGATGGCGCTCATCAGCGGATCGATGGTGCGCGTGGTGCGCAAGCTGATCGCGCGCGTGGCGCTGCCGCTGGTGGTGCTGTCGCTGCTGTGGCTGACGTGGCAGTTCATCGGCATGGCGCAAGCGCAGGGCCTGTCGGCGCTGTGGAACCGCCAGGGCGACGGCGGCATGGGCGTGCTGCCCGCGCTGGATCTGGTCATCGCCATGCCGATCTCGTGGCTGCCGCTGGTGGCCGACTACGCGC
>JAGOCV010000262.1 GCA_017998575.1 Burkholderiaceae bacterium | reverse complement strand
GGTCAAGGGCGAATCGGTGGGCAACGGGCCGGTCGACGCCTCGCTCAAGGCGATCGAGAGCCATGTAAAAAGCGGGGCCGAAATGGTGCTTTATTCGGTGAACGCGATTAGTGGTTCGACGGAAAGTCAGGGGGAAGTCACGGTCCGGCTGCAAAACTCGGGACGTGTCGTCAATGGCGTGGGCGCCGATCCGGATATCGTGGTCGCGTCGGCCAAGGCTTACCTGAGTGCTCTCAACAAGTTACACAGCAAAGCTGATCGTGTCGCCGCGCAAGGCTAGGGTAAACCCTTATATTTGTCGGCGAGGTTGAGAAAAGCTGCGCAAGTAATTGATATTGCGCAGCTTTTTTAATTTCTATACACTGCGACCGTCGTCTTGCCCGCCGGAGATCACACCCATGCCACTGACCACCTTGTTTCGTTTCTCCCGGTTCCTGAAGCAAGGATTGCAGTTGCTCACGCTTGCCGTCGCGGCGGCGTCTCTCACGTCGGTCCCGCTACCGGCCGACGCGCAGAGCAAGAGCAAGCCGGCCAAGAAGAAAGTCGTCATCAAGAAGCAGGCCACCTCCAAGGGCACGCAGAAGGTGGCCGTGCGAAAGGCTACGCCCTCGACCAAGGGCCGCGTCGTCTCCAAGGCGGCCGTGCGCAGCAAGAGCAATGTGGTGCGGGTGGCTGCACCTGCGCGGGTGTCCTACGCCACCATGGCCGGCCTGCATAAGACCGCGGACGAACTCGACCTCAAGTCCAGTGTTGCGCTGGTGATCGATCAGGACACGCAGGAGGTGCTGCTTTCCAAGAACGATCATGCCGTGCTGCCGATCGCATCGCTCACCAAGCTCATGACGGGCCTGCTGATCAGCGAAGCCCATCTGCCGATGGACGAGATGATCACCATCACGCAGGACGACGTGGACACCGAGAAGTGGAGCGGTTCGCGTCTGCGCGTGGGCACCACGCTCTCGCGCGCCGAGCTTCTGCATCTGGCTCTCATGTCGAGTGAGAACCGCGCGGCGCACGCGCTGGGCCGTACCTATCCGGGCGGACTGGGCGTGTTCGTGAATGCGATGAATGCGCGAGCCCGCACGCTGGGCATGCGCGACACACGCTATGTCGAGCCCACGGGCCTGTCGAGCCGCAATCAGTCCAGCGCGCAGGATCTGGCCATCCTGGTGGGCGTGACGGCGCAGGATCCGTTGCTGCGCGACTACTCCACGTCGCCTGGCTACGAAGTGGCCGTGGGCAACCGCACTTTGCAGTACAACAACACCAACCGGCTGGTGAAGAACCCGTCGTGGGACATCGGACTGCAGAAGACCGGCTACATCAGCGAAGCGGGCCAGTGCCTCGTGATGCAGGCGCGCATCGCGGGCCGCCGTCTGGTGATGGTCTTCCTCGACTCGGCGGGCAAGCTCAGCCGCCTGGGCGATGCCGAGCGCGTGCGCAAATGGGTCGAGGCCAACCACGACAGTTTCATGCCTGGCGGGGCCGTGCCGATCCCGGTGGTCGCACGCCAGATCAACGGCTGACCTGGCCACACGCGTCGCCACGCAGCAATGGAAAAGCGGCCCGCGGGCCGCTTTTGCTTTTCCGCTCCTGCGGTGGCGCGGTCAGCGTGGCGCGGGACGGTGGCCCAGCGCCGCCGAGATTTCCTGCGCCGTGTCCTGCAGGCGAACCAGCCAGCCTTCGTCGAGCCTGTCGGCCGGTGCCGAGATCGACAAACCGGCCACCAGCTTGTCCTGGTCGTCATAGATGCCTGCGGCCATGCAGCGCACGCCCAGTTCCAGCTCCTCGTTATCGCGGGCCACGCCGTACTGGCGAGCCTTGGAGAGCTCTCGCTCCAGCGCCGGCAACTGGGTGATGCTGTTGCGTGTGTGGCCTGCGAGACCCGTGCGCGTGGCGTAGGCCCGAACGCGCTGCGGGTCGTCGGCGGCCAGGAACAGTTTGCCGGTGGAAGTGAGGTGCAGTGGCGCCCGGCCGCCAATGGCGCGGACGACCTGCATGCCCGAGCGCTCGCTGTAGGCGCGCTCGATATACACGATCTCGTCGCCCTGCCGCATGCTGAGGTTGACCGGCTGCTGGATCTGCTTGTGCAGCTCGCGCATCGGATGCAGCGCGGCATCGCGCACGTTCAGGCGGCCCTTGACCATATTGCCCAGCTCCAGCAGCCGCATGCCCAGCCGGTAGCTGCCGGCCTCGGGGCGGTCGACGAAGCGGCCGATGGCCAGATCGTTGAGGATCCGATGCGTGGTGGAGGGATGCAGGCCCGTCTTCTCGCTGATTTCCTTGAGCGAGATGGCTTCCTCGCGCGACGCCAGGACGTCGATCAGCGCGAACATGCGCTCGATCACCTGGATCGTCGGGGTGGCGGGCACGCCGGGCTCGGTTCTCTTCATACTGCTGTTGTTGGAAGTTCTCGCCGAATTTTACCTTGTGAAATCAAGGGGCGGCGCCCGGACCCGTAACCCAGTGGCCGTCCACCAACACCTCGTGCGGGTCGAAGCGGGCCTTGTAGTTCATCTTGTCGCTCTGGGCGATCCAGTAGCCCAGGTAGACATGTGGCAAGCCGAGCTGGCGCGCCTGCTCGATCTGCCAGAGCACGCCATACGTGCCGTAGCTGGCGTTCAGGTCGGGCTCGTAGTAGGTGTAGACGGCCGAGATGCCGTCGTCCAGCACGTCGAGGATGGACACCATGCGAAGCGGGCCCGGGCCGCCGTCGGGCAGCGGCTCGCGGAACTCGACGAGGCGCGAATTGACGCGGCTTTGCAGCAGGAACTGCGTGTACTGATCGATGCTGTCGTGGTCCATGCCGCCGCCGGCGTGGCGGCCGGTCTGGTAGCGCAGATAGAGCTGGTAGTGCTCGGGCATGAAGCACAGCTTGAGCACGCGCGCCTGCAGGCCGGCGTGCCGGGCCCAGGCGCGGCGCTGGCTGCGCGTGGGCACGAAGTCGGCCGCTTTCACGCGCAGCGGGACGCACGCGCGGCAACCGTCGCAGTACGGGCGGTAGGTGAACATCCCGCTGCGGCGGAAGCCCCGCATCACGAGGTCGGAATAAGTGTCGTTGTGGATCAGGTGGCTGGGCGTGGCCACCTGCGAGCGGGCCTGGCGGCCGGGGAGGTAGCTGCAGGGATACGGTGCCGTTGCATAGAACTGCAACGTCTGCAGCGGCAGGTCCTTGAGGTGCGTCACGTGCCGTTGGATCGAAGGCTGGACAGGTGATTCCAGTATACGGGCTCGAACCGCCAGTGCGGACCGGCCTGCGCGGCAGCTTCGGCGACGCCCGCCACGAAGTCGGGGCGCGGGATCTCGCGTGCGCCCAGCGACGCGAGGTGGCGCGTGTTCTGCTGGCAGTCGATGCGCGGGATGTCGTGGCGCAGGCAGAACGCCACCAGCGCCGCCAGCGCGATCTTCGACGCATCGGTGCGGCGCGCGAACATCGATTCGCCGAACACCGCGTTGCCCAGCGCCACGCAGTACAGGCCGCCGGCCAGTTCGCCATCGATCCAGGTCTCGATACTGTGGGCGTGGCCGGCCGCGTGCAGCGCCTCGTAGGCCAGCACCATCTCGTCGACGATCCAGGTGCCGCCCTGACCCTGGCGCGGACTCTGTGCGCACGCGCGGATCACCTCTGCGAACGCGGTATCGAAGCGGACCTCGGCGCCCGGCAGGGTGTGCAGGCGGCGGATCGCCTGCCGCAGCGAGCGATGCAGGCGGAATTCGCAAGGGTGCAGCACCATGCGTGGGTCGGTGCTCCACCACAGGATGGGCTGGTCCCGGCTGAACCAGGGGAAGATGCCCTGGGAGTAGGCCGACACCAGTGTCTGCACGTCCAGCGCGCCTCCGGCCGCGAGCAGCCCGGGCGCCGGGCTGCTCGCGCCCCAGGCGCTCGCGGCGGGCGGGAAACTGTCGCCAGGTTGCAGCCAGGGCAGCTTCATGGGGAGATGGCCTCCCGCCCGAGGAGCCCGCTCGCTACACTGGATCGCATGCGAACGGCGTGGATGGCGGTGGCGATGGATGTCACAGGGACATTGTATTTTTGGTGGCGGCCATGAGTTGGGGCCTCGACGCGCTGCGCCTGATCCTGCATGCCACCTTCGCCTGGTGCGCCGGGGCGGTGTTCGCGGTGGTCTGGCTGTGGCTGTTTTTCGGCATCCAGCTCGACCGGCGGCAATCATTCACGGTCGTCGTGCTGTTCGGTGTGCTGGGGCTGTGCTTCGGCGCGTTCCAGGCGTGGCGTCGGCATCGCCAGGCGAAGAGCGCATTGCCCGCGCGCCAGCAGGTCTCTCCGCCCACGGGGACCTGAGCGGCTTACACTGCGATTTCATGGCGCCACAGGCGCCTTCGGCAGTACTGGGGTTCTTCATGGATTTTGGTGACAAGGCGCTGCGCACCGAGGCCTACGGCCTGTGGAAGATGCATTTCCATGAGGTGACGGCCCCGGATGGTTCGTACCTTTGCGCCTATGTCGAGCTGCAGCTCGAATCGGCCCGCAAATGCCGGTTGTCCGTCGTGCGCCCCGATCTCGACAGCCGCGCCAGCATCGACCTGCTGCGCGCGCGAGCGATCGACTGGGTCGATGCCTGGCACCGGCGCGAACACACGGGCGATACCGGCTTCGCCGATCTCTGACATGGCCTTCAGCGCCACGCCGCGCGGGCTTTTTCCCTCACCCTGATCTGCACCGATGACGCCGCGCCCGCGCGCCCGGGTGGCGGCGCCTGCGGCGGCTGCACACAGTCGAACGACGGCACCAGCGAATCGGGCACAAACCGCGATCGCGAGGCGTAGAGGTGCCGGTCGCCGCCCGCGCCCTGCTGGGTGATGTAGAAGCGCGCCGGCACCAGCACCTGCAGATGGTCGCGTGCGCGAGTGAGCGCCACGTAGAGCAGTCGCCGCTCTTCCTCGATGTCGTCCTGCTGGCCGGTGGCCAGATCCGAAGGGATGCAGCCGTCCACCGCGTTGAGCACATGCACCGACGTCCATTCCTGTCCCTTGGCCGAGTGGATGGTGGAGAGGATCAGGTAGTCCTCGTCGCGCAGCGGTGTGCCAGACGGGCCGCTGGTGGCCTCGGGCGGGTCGAGCGTGAGCTCGGCCAGGAAGCGGTCGCGGCTGCCGTGGCTGGCGGCCAGCCGTTCGAGGTTGTCGAGATCGGCCTGGCGCGACGGCGCGTCGTCATACAGCCGCGCCAGGTGGGCGCGATACCACGCGTGCGCCTGCGCCAGGTCGGCCGGCCACACGGCCTGGGGCGTGCGCAACTGCCCGTACAGGGCGGCGAAGGCGGGCCAGTCGCCCGCGGCGGCCGGTGGCGGCTGGAAGGCGCGCACCGCCTCCAGAGGCTCGGCCGCGCTGTCCATGGCGTCGAGCAGGCGCGTGGCGTGTGCCGGGCCGATACCGGGGATCAGCTGCAGCACACGGAAGCCCGCCATGCGCCCGCGCGGGTTCTGCGCGAAGCGCAGCACGGCCAGCAAGTCCTTGACATGCGCGGCCTCCAGGAACTTGAGCCCGCCGAACTTCACGAACGGGATGTTGCGCCGCGCGAGTTCGAGCTCCAGCGCCGCGCTGTGCGACGCGGTGCGGAACAGCACCGCCTGCTGCGTCAGTGCGATGCCGCCCTCGCGGTGCTCCAGCACGCGGTCGGCCACCCAGCGGGCCTGCCCGGCGTCGTCGGCCACGGTGACCAGCTGCGGCCGGCCGCCGCCCGCGCGGTCGGCCACCAGGCTCTTGGCGTGGCGCTCGGCCGCCTGCGCGATCACGGCGTTGGAGACGTCGAGCAAAGGCTGCGTCGAGC
>JAGOCV010000261.1 GCA_017998575.1 Burkholderiaceae bacterium | reverse complement strand
GCCATAGACCATGGACAGGCCCAGGCCGGTGCCCAGGCCGATGGGCTTGGTGGTGAAGAAGGGATCGAAGATGCGCTCCTGCACCTCGGGCGTCATGCCGGTGCCGGTGTCGGTCACGCACAGCGACACGTACTGGCCCGATCGCAGCTCGCGCTCGCCGGCGCCACGCTCGTCGAGCCACTTGTTGGCCGTCTCGATGATGAGGCGCCCGCCCTCGGGCATGGCGTCGCGCGCGTTGATGCACAGGTTGAGCAGCGAGTTCTCCAGCTGCGACGGATCGACGCGAGTGAGCCACAGGCCGACCGCGCCCACCACCTCGACCTCGATCTGCGGGCCCACGGTGCGGCGGATCAGCTCTTCCATGCCGCGCACCAGCCGGTTGACGTCCAGCGGGCGCGGGTCCAGCGTCTGCTGGCGCGAGAAGGCGAGCAGGCGGTGGGTGAGGGCGGCCGCACGGCGCACCGAATCCTCGGCGAAGCCCAGGTAGCGGGCGGCGCCGTCGGTCTTGCCCTGCGACAGGCGCATCTGCAGGATCTGCACGCTGCTGCTGATGGTGCCCAGCAGGTTGTTGAAATCGTGCGCGATGCCGCCGGTGAGCTGGCCGATGGCTTCCATCTTCTGCGACTGGCGCAGGGCGTTTTCGGTTTCGTCGCGGCGCGCCACCTCTTCGGCCACGCGGCGCTCCAGCGATTCGTTGAGTTCGCGCAGCGCGATCTCGGCCCGGTGGCGCTGCGTCACGTCCTGGAACAGCACCGCCACCTGCCGTCGCTCGGGCGGATCGATGCGGAAGGCCGACAACGCCAGATAGCGCTGTGTGGCCACCAGCTCGCGCTCGAAGCGGATGGGCTTGCCGGTGAGCAGCACGTCGCGGTAGATCTCGATCCAGCCTTCGGCTTCGGCCGGCACCATGTCGCGCACGCGCTGGCCCACCACGTCGGGAATGCCGGCGTTGGCCAGGTAGGCCGGGTTGGCTGCCACGTGCACGTAGTCGCTCATGGGCCCGTGCGGCCCATCGAGGAACTCGATCACGCAGAAGCCTTCGTCGATCAGCTCGAAGAGTGTCTGGTACTGGCGCTCGCTCTCGCGCAGCGCGGCGGCGGCGGCGTTGCGCGCCGTCAGGTCCAGCATGGCGCCGATCATGCGCACGGCGCGGCCATCGGCATCGCGGTGGACGTGGCCGCGGTCCAGCACGTCGGCATAGCTGCCGTCGGCGCGCCGGAAGCGGTACTCATCCGTCCATGAGGTGCCGGTGCCGTCGATGACCGCGTGGATGCTGTCCTCGATGCGCTGGCGGTCGTCGGCGTGGATGTGTTCGATCCACCACTGCGCGCTGCTCTCCTCGATGTCGTGGCCAAACAGCGTGAAAAGCGCGCGGTTCCACACCACCCGGCCGGAGTCGAACTGCCAGTCCCAGATCGCATCGTTGGTGGCCAGCACCGCCAGGCGCAGCCGCTCTTCCACCTCGTTCTTCTGCGCCTGCAGGCGGGCGGCGGCGGCTTCTTCCTCGCGGTGGCGTGCCCGCACGCGCTCGATGGCGTCGAGCTGGCGCTTCTCGCGCACGGCCCGCTCGATCACCGGCACCAGCCGCGCGAGGCGGTTCTTGTTCACGTAATCGGTGGCGCCCTGCTTGAGCAGTTCGACCGCCTCGTCATCCCCCACGGTGCCCGAGACGAAGATGAACGGCGTCGTGGGCTGCACGGCCCGGGCATGCCGCACGGCCAGCATGCCGTCGTAGCCGGGGACGCGGATGTCGGAGAGCACGACGTCGAAGCAGCCACCGGCGAGCGCCTGGGTAAAGGCTTTCTCGTCGGCCACCACCAGTTCGGCATCGGGATAGGCCGCGTGCAGGCGGATGCCCAGCAATTCGGCGTCGGCGCGCGAATCCTCGAGCAGCAGAACCTTGAGCGCTTCGGTCATGGGGTGCCCCGTGGGGGCTGCGGGCGGTCGACAGGCGTGCTGCGGAAATAGACCGTGGGAAGGGCCTGCATCAGGTGGAGCTTTCTGGGATCTGGAGCGCGCCGGCCCCTTGGCTGGCGCCGGACGACTGTAAGGCCGGCCCGGTGTGGCGAACGTAGGAAGCGGACTACTTCGATGTCAGGCGGAGTCCTGCTGTGGTGGGCGCTGCCTACAGGCGCACTTGGAATTCACGATTAACGCAGGTTAATGCGAGGTACTTTCCCATGTCAGATGATGCGGCCCCCATGTCTCTCCACTCCCGGACCGAGAACGTTTTGCGAAACCGGACGCCTGGCAACCTGACGCGCGAAGAGCGCGACGTACTCGAAAGCGCGATCAGCGGCACGCGCGTCATGCGGGCCGGACAGATCGCCGTGCGGCAAGGCCGCGAGGTCGACGCCAGCACCGTGCTGATCGAAGGTCTCATGACGCGCCATATCGACGCGCGCGACGGCAGGCGGCATCTGGTGGGCATCTACCTGCCGGGCGACTTCGTCGATCTGCACGCCTATGCCCTCAAGCGACTGGACCACGACGTGGGCGCGCTCACCGACGTCACCATCGGCATCGTGCCGCATACGGCGCTCGAGCGCATCCAGACCGACTACCCGCATCTCACGCGGCGGCTGTGGTTCCTCACGCTGCTCGATGCCGCCCAGCACCGGCAATGGGTGCTCCGCCTGGCCAGCCTCAACGCGATCGGCCGGGTGGCGCATTTCCTGTGCGAGATGAATGCGAGGCTGGCGGCCATTGGCCGCTCCGATGGCGAGCGCTTCGACCTGCCGATGACGCAGGTGGACATCGGCGAGGTGTGCAGCCTGACCAACGTGCACGTCAGCCGCGTGCTGCGCGAGTTGCGCGAACTCGGGCTGTGTACCATGCGTGCGTCTTCGGTCGAGCTGCACGACGTGCCCCGCCTGGCGCAGCTGGGCAATTTCGATCCCCACTACCTGTACCTCAACGATGCGACCGCCAGGCTCGCGGTCAGCGGGAAAGGAAGTCTCTGATGACTCTACGACGGGCGATCACCCGGCCGTGCCGGGATGCAGGCACGGCCACCGTGGAAGACGGCATCGTGCTGCTGGACGGGCCCGACGGCGTGGCCGTCGCCATGACGGCCGACGCGGCCGAGCAGACAGCGCACAGCCTGCTGGCCGCCGCCGCCCAGGCGCGCGGCCAGGATCCGGCCCCACGACAGGAGGCCAGCGATGGAGGAGCGGGGCGCTGACGTCCTCACCGAGCGCTTCGGCGAATGGCAGCTGGTGTTCGCCAGGCAGCCCACCGATGGCGAGGGACAGAGCTGGACGGTGCAGGTGGAGCTCGACGGACACACGCGCGCACGTCTGAGTCTCTCCAACGCCGCCACTGCCGGCGACCGCGAATCCATCGCCACGCTGCGCGAGAAGGCGCGGTGCTGGGTGGTCGACTACGAAAGCCGCGCGCACTCGGGCGACACCGACTTCGGCGCGCCCTGACCGTCAGAGCAGGCCGAACGCAGCGGCCGCCACCAGCGTCGGCCCCAGCGCGCCCAGCAGCAGCCCGCCCGCGCTCACTGTCTCGTCGGCGAAGCCGCCCTTGAGCAATGCCACGCCGGCCGGATTGGGCGCGTTGGCGATCACCGTGAGGCCGCCGCCGGCCACGGCGCCGGCCACCAGCATGTACTTCGAGGTGTCCGGGATGCCCTCGATGAGCGAGCCCAGGTAGGTGAGGGCGGCGTTGTCGGTGATGGCGGTGAGCCCCAGCGCGCCGAAGAACAGCGCCACCGGCTCCAGGCCCGAGACGATCGGCTGCAGCCACCAGGCCTGCATGCCCCCCAGCACGACCAGGCCGGCCAGGAAGAAGGCCACCAGCAGTGCCTCCTTGAGGATGAGCGGGCTCTGGTGCTCGCGGTACGCCTGGGTGAAACCCATGAACATCAGGAACAGGCCCAGGAAGATCACCGGATGGTGCGCGGACAGCACCACGCCGGCCAGCAGGCCCAGATGCACCAGCACCACGGGCAGCGGCACGCGGATCTCTTCGGGCAGCTCGTCGTTGGCCAGCGGGCCGCGGCCGAGGTGGCGGGCCAGCACCAGCGTGGCCACCGTGGCGTTCACCAGCACCGCAATCGCGGCCTTCCAGCCGAAATTCACGAACATGAAGGCACTGTCCCATTGCCAGGTGGCGGCCACCATGAGCACGGGGGGCGCCGCGTACGAGGTGAGCGTGCCGCCGATGGAGATGTTCACGAACAGCACGCCCAGGGCGAGGTACTTCGCGCCCTCGGGCACGCTGGGGCGGAAGATCTGCGGCGCCAGCATCAGCGCGGCGATGGTCATCGCGGCCGGCTCGGTGATCAGCGAACCAAGCAGCGGCACGGCGGCCAGCCCCAGCCAGGCGGTGGCCAGCGGTGTGCGCACGGGCGCGCGTTCTGCGATGGCGTTCACGGCCGACATCACCGTGCGCAGCACGGGCCGCGATGCGGCGATCACCATCACCACGAACACGAACAGCGGTTCGGTGTAATTGCGCGATTCGGCATAGGCCAGCGCTTCGCCGCCGCCCACGGCCAGGGCCATCGTGGCGACGAGCACGATGGCCCAGAAGCCGAACACCACTTCCACCTCTCCCAGCAGATGGAAGAGGCCGGCGTGGCGTGGATAACGGTGCGAAAGGCGTTCGAGCTGCTTGGCGGCGAACGTGTGGATCAGCGCGATGGCGAAGATGAGGGCGGCGATCCACTGGATCGTGGTTGCGGTCATGGCGGAAAAGTCGTGAACAGGCCGCGAGGCGGCCCGACCATTCGCTGTACCTGGTGCGCCTGCATCGACGCACCACCCGACGGGAATTTTAACCGGGCGCATCGGCGCAACGCGCCTGGCTGCGTTGCTTGGATTGGAACGCAGACACCTTTAATCGGTGCTTGTGGGGCATCCGTGCCGCGCCTAGATTGAGCGACATCAAGTTCATCGGCCAAGCCGGAGGTCCCCGTGAAGAAACCGTTCAATCCATTGCGTCGTCAGGTGCTGGCCCGTGCCGGCGCCCTGGCCGCCGTTGCCGCCGTCGGCATGCCCGCGCTGGGCCAGGCCGCGCCCACCAAGGTGCGCTACCAGCTCGACTGGCGTTTCGAAGCCGGCACCATCGCGCACGTCCTGGCGCTGCGCAAGGGCTACTTCGCCGACGAAGGGCTGGACGTCACGCTCAACGTGGGTGCGGGGGCGTCGGCCACCGTCAACCGGCTGGCGTCGGGCAACTTCGACATGGGCACGGGCGATCTCAACTCGCTGGCCGAGTTCGCCGGCAACAACGCGCAGTCGCCCGCCACGGCGGTGATGGTGCTGTACGAGACCACGCCCGCGGCGGTGTTCAGCCTGAAGAAAAACAACATCGCCCGGCCGGCCGACCTGCGCGGCAAGACGGTTGCCGCACCCGCCAATGACGGAGCGCGCCGCATCTTCCCGCTGTTCGCCCAGGCCACGGGACTGGACGCACAAGCCGACATCAAGTGGATGTCGGTCGAGCCCGCGCTGCGCGAGACCATGCTGGTGCGCGGCCAGGCCGATGCCATCACCGGCTACATCGCGTCGGGCTTCGTGTCGCTGCAGCGCCTGGGCGTCAAGCCCGAGGACATCGCCGTGATGCGTTTCGCCGAGTACGGTGTGCCGCTCTACGGCAATGCCGTCATGGCGAGCAACGCCTTCCTGCGCGACAAGCCGCAGGCCGTCGCCGCCTACCTGCGTGCGCTCACGCGTGCCTACCGCGACGCCTACCTCGACCGCGCCGGCGCCGTGGCCGCGCTGAAGGCGCACGAACCGCTGGTGGACGAAGGCATCGAGACGCGACGCCTGGCCGTGATCCTGGAC
>JAGOCV010000260.1 GCA_017998575.1 Burkholderiaceae bacterium | reverse complement strand
GTCGAGCAGCGTGTGATCCAGGTCGAACAGGGCCAGGGTCTGGGGAGTGGGAGGATTCATGAGGAAAGCTTGTCGATGGCGCTGTGGTCCTTGAGCCCGATGCCCGAGAGGCCCAGGCGCAGTGATTCCCGCACCAGCCAGGCGAGACGGCGTCCTGCGGCCTCGGGCGGCAGGCCTTCGCCGCGGATGTTGCTGACGCAGTTGCGCTCGGCATCGGTGCGGCCCACGCGCGGCGCGTGCGTGAGGTAGGCGCCCAGGCTGTCGGCCGCGCTGAGGCCGGGTCGCTCGCCCAGCAGGATCAGCACCAGGCGCGCGCCGAGCGCGGCGCCGATCTCATCCGCCAGGGCCACGCGGGCCTGCGTGGCCACAACCGTGGGCCCCCAGGCAAGCGGGGGTTCTCCGGCGCGCGGCGCCAGCGCCCGGCGCAGCGACTGAAGCACGGCCGCCGCATGCGACTGCACGGCCAGCGCCGACAGGCCGTCGCCGATGACGACGGCCAGATCCACGCGCGCACGCGGCAGCTCGCACAGCATCTGCCGGCTGGGCTCGTCCAGCGCACGGCCATGGTCGGGCCGGCGCAGGTAGTCCTGCCGCGACTGCGCGCGGCTGTGCACGCACATCACGGGCTGGCCCTCGGCCTGCAGCCCGGCCAGCAGCGCCGGCACGTCCAGCGGCACGTGCACGGCGTCGCGTGCGCGCGCATGCGCAGCGGCGAAGCGCAGCAACTCGTGCGTGGGCAGGCTGGTGCCGCTGCGGCCGAGTGCGATGCGGGCCGGCGTGTGGCGCCGCAGCGGCGCCCACGGATCGGCGTCGACGGGGGCGTTCATGCGGACTCCAGCAAGGGGCTGAAGCGGCGCGCCAGCGCCGGCACGTCGCGTGGCGCGCGCAGGGCGCCGTCGGCGTCGACCAGACCCTGCGCCTGCAGCCAGGCCTCGAACTCGGGCGCGCGGCGCTTGCCGTGCAGGCGGCGCACGAAGAGCGCATCGTGGAACGACGTGCTCTGGTAGTTAAGCATCACGTCGTCCGCGCCGGGCACGCCCATCATGAAGTTCAGGCCGGCGCTGGACAGCAGCACCAGCAGGTTGTCCATGTCGTCCTGGTCGGCCTCGGCATGGTTCGTGTAGCAGATGTCGCAGCCCATCGGCAGGCCCAGCAGCTTGCCGCAGAAATGGTCTTCCAGGCCGGCGCGGATGATCTGCCGGCCGTCGTAGAGGTATTCCGGGCCGATGAAGCCGACGACCGTGTTGACCAGCAGCGGACGGTGGCGCCGCGCGACCGCATAGGCCCGTGCTTCAAGCGTCTGCTGGTCCACGCCATGGTGCGCGCCGGCAGACAGCGCGCTGCCCTGGCCGGTTTCGAAGTACATGAGGTTGTCGCCCACGGTGCCGCGGCGCAGTTCGCGCGCGGCGGCGTGCACGTCGTCGAGCAGGGCCAGGTCGATGCCGAAGCTCCGGTTGGCGGCCTCGGTGCCGGCGATGCTCTGGAACACGAGGTCCACCGGCGCGCCATGGCCGAGCGCCTGCATGGTGTTGGTGATGTGCGTGAGCACGCAACATTGCGTGGGCACCGCATGGCGGTGCACGATGTCGTCGAACAGGTGCAGCAGGCGCACCAGATCGGGCACGCTGTCGCTCACCGGATTGACGCCGATGCACGCATCGCCCGCGCCATACATCAGCCCGTCGAGCACGCTGGCCAGGATGCCGGCGGGATCGTCGGAAGGATGGTTGGGCTGCAGCCGCACGGCCAGGTGGCCTTTCAGGCCCAGCGTGTTGCGAAAGCGCGTGACCACCTCGCAGTGGCTGGCCACCAGGATGAGATCCTGGTTGCGCATGAGCTTGCTCACCGCCGCCACCATCTCGGGCGTGAGCCCCGGCGCCAGCGCCTGCAGGGCGGCGGTGTCGGCGGCATCGGACAGCAGCCAGTCGCGGAAGTCGCCCACGGTGAGGTGCGCCACCGGCGCGAATGCGGCCGCGTCGTGGCTGTCGATGATCAGCCGCGTGACCTCGTCAGTCTCGTAGGGCACGACGGCTTCCTGCAGGAAGTGCCTGAGCGGCAACGCGGCCAGCGCCTCGCGCGCGGCCACGCGGCGCTGCTGGCTGCTGGCGGCCAGGCCCGCGAGCTCGTCGCCCGAGCGCGCGGGCGACGCGCAGGCCAGCAGTTCGCGCAGATCCTGGAAGCGATGCCGCTCGCCTCCGCTTTGGGCTTGCATCACAGGGGTACCCCTTCTCCGAAGTCACCGACGTAGCTGGTATGTGTACACAGCCCCAGTGCCGGCGTCCAGCGGTGAAGCGAGATTTTGGGCGGCTCCATGCGCGCGCGCAGCGGCGCCGAAGGCCGCAGGTCCAGCGCGATCTGGTGCGCGACGGACGGGGCGACGTGCAGCGGTGCGCCGCCGAAGCTCATCTGCACCGGCCGGTGCAGATGGCCGCACAGCAGGCCTTGCACCTGGCCGTGGCGGCGCACGAGCGCGGCCAGCCGGTCGCCGCCGTGCAGCAGGCTGCAGACGTCCATGGCCTCGATCCCGGTGGGCAAGGGAGGGTGGTGCATGAACAGCAGGGCCGGCTGGCCCTCGCATCGGGCGAGCGTCCTGGCGAGCCAGTCGAGTTGCGGCGCGGCCAGCGCACCGTGCGGGCGGCCGGGCACCACCGTATCCAGCGCAATCAGGTGCAGTCCCCCGTGCTGCACGTGAAAGCAGCAGGTCTGTGCTGGTGCGTCCGCATCCACCGGCATGCACGCAGGCAGGGCATCGCGCGCCACGCTGGGGTGGTCATGGTTGCCGGGGACGGCGTACACGGGCATCGGCAGCGACGCCAGCGCCTGGGCGATGGCCTCGTATTCAGCGGTATGGCCGCGTTCGGCGAGGTCGCCGGTGAACAGCACGAGATCGGGCAGGGGATCCAGGCACGCCACATGCGCTATGGCCCGGTGCAGGGCGGCCAGCGTGTCGATGCGGCCTTCCAGCACGTCGAGCGCCATGCCGACGTGGCTGTCGGACAGCTGGGCGATCAGGAGCGGCGGGGTCATGGCGTGGCAGTTTAATCTTTAAATCCACATGAATCCAAAAAATAATGTGGAACAAGAATTGCATGTGTGGAATTCATATGGTTGTCATGTGGGAAATGCAGCATTCGGCACGTCTGCTGTCCTGCAAACATTTCTTCGTCCCTTGTTCTTAGGAGCCTCGACATGTCCCGTTCCGCTTCCACGCCCACGCCCCGCCGCCAGTTCCTCCAGCGCAGTGCCAGTGTCTCGGCCGCTGCCATGTTCGGCGGCATGCCGCTGTTCGCCTCGGGCCAGCAGCAGGTCAAGCTGGCCTTCATGTATCCGGTCGGCGTATCCGGCGACATCAACCGCCTGGTCAGCACCATGATTGCGGGTTTCAACGCCGCGCACGCCAACATCCAGGTCGAGGCCATCTACGCCGGCAGCTACGACAACACCGAACAGAAGGTGATGACCGCGCTGGGCGTGGGCGATCCGCCGGCCTCGTGGCTGCCCATCAATTCCATGCTCACCACCTTCCTGGGCATGGATGCGCTGGAAGACGTGACCGCACTGGCCCGCGCCGACGACATCTATCAGGACTTCCTGCCCGGCTTCCTGGGCACCTGCATTTCCGACAACAAGCTCTACGGCCTGCCGTTCCAGTGCAGCACGCCGGTGCTGTACTACAACAAGGCCGCCTTCGAGAAAGCCGGCGCCCGGCCGCCGACCACCTGGCCCGAACTGGAAGCCGCCGCCAGGGCCCTCACCGTCCGCCAGGGCGACACCGTCTCGCAGTGGGGCCTGACCATCGGCGGTGGCTGGCACGACTGGATCTTCGAGAGCTTCGTGCGCCAGAACGGCCTGGTGTTCTGGAACAAGGAAAAGGTGATGTTCGACGCGCCCGAGAGCCTGGACGCGATGGAGTTCTGGGTGCGCATGGCCCAGGCCAGGCTGATGCCGGCCGCTTCCACCTGGGAGAGCTCGGCCAACGATTTCATGGCCGGCCGCACCGCCATGCTCTACCACTCCACCGGCTCGATGACCAACATCCTCAAGTCGTCCTCGTTCCCGGTCGGCGTGGTGCCCATGCCGCGCGGCAAGCAACTGGGCTCGACCATGGGCGGAGGCCCCATCCTCATCGCGAAGAAGCAGCCCGACGCGCACAAGCGCGCCGCCTGGACATTCGCGCGCTGGATGACCAACACCGCCAACCAGGCGCAGTGGTGCGTTGACACCGGCTACCTGGCCGCGCGCAAGTCGTCGTGGGAGACGCCGGTGCTCAAGGCCCACGTGGCCAAGGTGCCGGAATCGCGCGCCGCGTTCGTGACGGCCGAAGTCGCCGGTGCCTTCCTGCAGGTGCCGGGCTACCACAAGGTGCGCTCGTTCCTGCAAAGCGCCATCGACCGCTCGCTGGCCGGCGAGATCAAGCCCGACGCCGCGCTGCGCGAAGCCACCGCCAAGGCCAATCTCGAAATCCAGCGCGTCTCGCGCCGCCGCGGCTGAGCCCATGACGACCACGCTGGCTGATTCCCGGATGGCCGCACGCGCCGTGCCCGACCGCACGGTGAGCAGCCAGCGGCGGCGCGAGGCCCTCACTGCCCTGGTGATGCTCGCGCCGTCGCTGGTGTTCCTGGCGGCCTTCACCTACTGGCCCATCGCGCGTTCGCTGGCCTATGGGTTCTTCGACGTGCAGCTCGGCTCGTCCGAGATTTTCTTCATCGGCTGGGACAACTACCTGCGCCTGTGGCACGACGAGCTGTTCTGGAAGTCGCTGCGCAACACCGTGCTCTACATGGTGATCACCGTGCCGTCTTCCATCGGCCTGGCGCTGTTGCTGGCGGTGGCGCTGGACCGCAAGCTGCGCGGCACGGCGCTCTACCGCTCGACCTTCTTCTACCCGGTGATGGTGCCGTCCGTGGCCGCCGGCATGGTGTGGGTGTTCCTGTATGCGCCGGGCTACGGGCCCATCAACGGGCTGATGAACTGGCTGGGCCTGCCCAAGCTGGAATGGCTGTACGACAGCACCTGGGCACTGCCGGCCATCATCTTCATGAGCATCTGGAAGTACGCCGGCTACTTCATGCTCATCCTGCTGGCCGCGCTGCAGCTGGTGCCGCGCGACCTGTACGAGGCCGCACGCCTCGACGGCGTCTCGGGCTTGCGCCAGCTGGTGCACATCACGGTGCCGTTGATCTCGCCCACGCTGTACTTCGTGGTGGTGATCGGCGTGCTGCACTCCTACCAGATCTTCGACTACGTGTTCGTGATGACGCAGGGCGGCCCGGCCGATGCGACCAACGTTCTCACCTTCTACATCTACCAGAACGCCTTCCAGTTCCAGGACATCGGCACCGCCTCGGCGATCGCCACCATCCTGCTGCTGGTCGTGGGCGTGCTGATCGGCATCGTCGCCCTCACGCTGGGTCGGCGCGTGCACTACCTGGGGCGCTGACCACCATGCTGAAGAACGATGACGCTCATGCCGCCCGAGGGGGAAGCTTTTCATCTTGGGGCGGCCCGGCGATGAACGAGGACCCCCATGCCCCCCGAGGAGGTAGCTTTTCATCTTGGGGCGGCCCGGCGATGAACGAGGACCCCCATGCCCCCCGAGGGGGAGGCTTTTCATCTTGGGGCGGCCCGGCGATGAAAAGGCTCTTCGGCCGATCGCGCTGGATGCAGTGGCTGCTGGTGCCGGCGGTGCTGCTGTGGCTCAGCCCGCTGGCGTGGATGCTGCTCACCTCGTTCAAGACGCGGGCCGAGATCTTCGACCCGGCCGCGGGGGTGCTGCCGCAGGCGCTGCAGTGGGGCAACTATCCGGCGGCGCTGGCGGTGGCTCCGTTCGGCACGTACC
>JAGOCV010000259.1 GCA_017998575.1 Burkholderiaceae bacterium | reverse complement strand
GTGCGGGAGTTCATGAGCGGCAACCTGTGCCGCTGCGGCGCGTACGTGCAGATCCGCCAGGCCGTGTGCGAAGTGGTGCTGCACGATCGCCGCCATCCGCCAGGGGCCGGCGCATGAATCCCTTCACTTACACCGCCCCGCGCGATCTGGAGGGCGCGCTGTGCGCGCTGTCCGTGACAGGCGGCCGCCCGCCGGTCAACAGCATTGCACAGCCGCCGCGCTTCGTGGCGGGCGGCACCAATCTGCTCGACCTGATGAAGGAAGGCGTGGCCCGGCCAGCCGCCCTGATCGATGTGAACCACGTGCTGGAGTCCGGCATTTCAGTCTCCGATGATGGCGAGCTGCGCCTGGGCGCCGCCGGCCGCAACGCCGCCACGGCGCGCCACGCGCAGGTGCGCGCGGGCTGGCCCTTGCTGGCCCAGGCCATCCTGGCCGGTGCTTCGCCGCAGATCCGCAACATGGCGAGCAACGCCGGCAACCTGCTGCAGCGCACCCGTTGCCACTACTTCTACGACGTGGCCACGCCGTGCAACAAGCGCGCGCCGGGCACCGGCTGCAGTGCCATCGGACAGCTGGCGCGCCAGCATGCGATCCTGGGCGCGAGTGCGCACTGCATCGCCACGCATCCGTCGGACATGTGCGTGGCGCTGGCCGCGCTCGACGCCGTGGTGCACGTGCGGTCCCGGCGTGGCGAGCGCCGCATCGACTTCGCGTCGTTCCACCGCCTGCCGGGCGATCTGCCCGACGTCGACACCACGCTGGAGGCCGACGAACTCATCACGGCCATCACGCTGCCGCCGGCGCCCGCGCTGGCGGCGCGCTCGGCCTACCTGAAAGTGCGCGAGCGCGCGTCATATGCCTTCGCGCTGGTGTCGGTGGCGGCCGCGCTCGACGTGGGGCCCGACGGGCGCATTCGCGCGGCGCGCGTCGCCCTGGGCGGCGTGGCGCACAAGCCCTGGCGCGTGCCCGAGGCCGAAGCGTCGCTGCACGGCGCCGAGCCCGGCGACGAAGCCTTCGAAGCGCTGGCCGTGCGCTTGCTGGAGGGCGCGCAGGCGCAGGGCAGCGGCGTGGGCAACAACGCTTTCAAGATCACGCTGGCGCGCCGCGCCGTGGTGCGGGCGATGCAGCAGGCCATGGCGGGCACGCGCGTCGTCGGCGCCGCCCAAGAGGAGACCGACGCATGAACGCCGTACCCCGACCCGCGCCGCGCCCCGAGGCCGTGCAGCAACCGCTGGCCGACACAGGCAGCGGCACCGTGGCCGTGGGCGATGCGCTGCCGCGCATCGACGGCCGCCTCAAGGTCACGGGCCAGGCGCGCTATGCGGCCGAGCATCCGGCGCCCGACCTGTGCCATGGCGTCGTGGTGAGCAGCGCCATCGCCAGGGGCCGCATCACCGCCATGCATCTGGATGAAGCCCGCGCCGTGCCCGGCGTGATCGACATCCTGTGGCACGGCCACCGGCCGCGCACGCGCCGGCTCGATCTTTTCTACAAGGACATGATCGCGCCCGGCGGATCGCCGTTCAAGCCGCTCTACAGCGATGGCATCGTCTACAGCGGCCAGCCGATCGCCCTCGTGCTGGCCGACAGCTTCGAGGCCGCGCGTTGCGCCGCCGCGCTGGTGCGCGTGGACTACGCGCGCGAGGCGCATGAGACGGGCCTGGATTCCAGCCTGCCGCGGGCGCGCAAGCCCACGGGGTTCAAGGCCGGCTTCTCCAAGCCACCCCAACCCACGGGCGATGCGCCGGCCGCGTTCGCCGCCGCGCCTCACACCGTGGATCTGGATTTCCACAGCGGCGCGGAACACCACAACCCGATGGAGATGCACGCCAGCACGGTGATCCGCGGGCCGGACGGGCATCTCACCATCCACGACAAGACCCAGGGCTCGCAGAACAGCCGCTGGCAGGTGTCGCACGTGTTCGGCCTGGGCAAAGACAAGGTGACGGTGAAGAACGCCTTCGTCGGCGGCGCCTTCGGCTCGGGCCTGCGGCCGCAGTACAACCTGCTGCTGGCGGTGATGGCGTCGCTGCACCTGGGGCGCTCGGTGCGCGTGGTGCTCACGCGCCAGCAGATGTTCACCTTCGGCCACCGGCCGCAGACCTGGCAGCGCGTGCGCCTGGCGGCCGACGCGCAGGGCCGCCTGCAGGCCGTGATGCACGATGCCATCGGCGCCACCTCGCGGCTGGAGGACTATGTGGAAGTGGTCGTCAACTGGTCGGGCCAGCTCTACCGCTGCGACAACGTGCAGCTCGGCTACAGGATCGTGCCGCTGGACCATGCCACGCCGATGGACATGCGCGCGCCCGGCGCCGCGCACGGCGTGTTCGCGCTGGAGGTGGCCATGGACGAGCTGGCCTGCCAGGTGGGCATGGACCCGCTGGCGCTGCGCTTGGCCAACTACGCCGAGCGCGATGCGGCCAAGGACCTGCCGTATTCGACCAAGGAGCTGCACGCCTGCTACACGCAGGGCGCCGAGCGCTTCGGCTGGGCGGCGCGCCAGCCCGAGCCACGCTCGATGCGCGAAGGGCGCGAGCTGATCGGCTGGGGCATGGCCACGGGCACCTGGGACGCCTTGCAGATGTTCGCGCGCGCGCGGGCCGTGCTGGATGCCCGGGGCCATCTGGTCGTGGAAAGCGCGGCCAGCGACATCGGCACCGGCACCTATACCGTGATGGCACAGATCGCCGCGGCAGCCATGGGCCTGCCGCTTGAGCACGTGACGTTCCGGCTGGGCGATTCGACCTTGCCGGTGGCGCCGGTGGAGGGCGGCTCGTCGCACGTCACCACCGTGGGCTCGGCCGTCGAGGGCGCCTGCGAGAAGCTGCAGAAGGCGTTGCTCAAGCGTGCGCAGGGCCTGACCGACTCGCCCCTGCGCGGCCTGAAGTTCGCCGACGTGGAGTGCACGGGCGGCGTGCTGCGCAGCCGCCGCGAGCCCGGCCGCGCCGTCGGTCTGGCCGACATCGTGGCCGCCGGCGGCGACGGCCAGCCGCTGGAGGTGAAGTACCTGCTGCTGCCTGACATCCTCAAGCAGAAGAAATATGTGCGCGCCACGCACTCGGCCGTGTTCTGCGAAGTGCGCGTCGACGAGGAACTGGGCACCGTGCGCGTCACGCGCGTGGTCAGCGCCATCGCGGCGGGCCGCATCGTCAATCCGCTCACGGCGCGCAGCCAGATCATCGGCGGCGTGGTATGGGGCATCAGCCAGGCGCTGCATGAAGAGACGCTCAACGACGAAGCGCAGGGCCGCTTCATGAACCACAGCCTGGCCGAATACCACGTGCCGGTGAACGCCGACATCCACGATATCGACGTGATCTTTGTCGCGGAAGACGACCGCATCGTCAGCCGGCTGGGCGCCAAGGGCGTCGGCGAGATCGGCAGCGTGGCTGTCGCCGCGGCCGTGTCGAACGCCATCCGGCATGCGACCGGCCGGCGCCTGTGCGACAAACCCTTCACGCCCGACAAGGTGATGGCGCCCTGATGGATGCCCCCGCGCTGGCCGCCGTACTAACATGGCCCCTCGACAACCCGGAAGGCGAGGGACCATGAAGTACTTCAGGATCTTCCTGCTGGTGGTGGCCGTGCCCGCGCTGGCCACCGTGCTGGCCGAGTGGCTCAAGGCCGCGCCCTGGGCGAGTGCGGCCGGTCCGCTGCTGGATTTCCTCACGGGTGCCGTGCCGGTGCCGCGCGTGGCGGTGATCGCGCTGATCGGCGGCGTGGTGTGTGCGGCGCTGGTCGAGGTGCTGACCCCGCTGCTCGATCGCGACGAACCGGTGCCGCGCCCGCGTGCCGATCCGCCGCGGCGCGATCCGCGCGACGCCCGCCGCGACTACCTGCGCCGCGGCCCCGCGACGCTGTTCGGCTCGGGGCCCGAGCGCGTGCCGCTGTCGCGCGCCGAAGAGCTCGTGATGATCGAGCTGGCCCGCGCCGACCCCCAGCCGATTCCCACCGCCACGCTGGGCGAGCGCATCGGCGGCGAGCCGGCCCTGGCGCTGGAGCACGCCGTCGACCTGTTGATCGCCCGCCAGATGGCGGCACACGAGACAGCGGGCAGCGACCGCATGCTGCAGCTCACACCACGGGGGCGGGCACTGGCGGTGCACCGTGCCTACGCCGAGGCGAAGACGGCAGGCGCGGCGACGTAGCCCGCTGCGGGTTAGGTCACGGCGCCTCAGCGATCCTGCGAACGCGGGATGGCGAACACCCGCCACACATACACCACGACGAGCACGGCGATCACGCCCGTCGCGACCGTGTCCACCACGTCGGCCACGCGCGCGTACTGCTCGGCCAGCGCGTAGCCCAGCCCCGCCAGCAACGCGGACCAGGCCAGCGTGCCACCGGCCGACCAGGCCAGCATCGTCGCCAGCGGCATGCGGGCGATACCGGCCGGCATCGAGATCACGCTGCGCACGGCGGGCACCATCCGGCCGCCCAGCAGCGCCCAGCCGCCGCGGCGCTCGAACCAGTCCTCGGCACGCGCCAGGTCGGGCGGCGTCATCGCCAGCCAGCGGCCATGGCGCCGCACCCATGCGCGCAGCCGCTCGGCGCCAATGCTGCGGCCCAGCCAGTACCACGGCAGCGTGCCCAGCAGCGAGCCGATGCCACCCGCCGCCACGAGCCCCGCCAGGCTGAGTTCGCCGCGCGCGGCTGCCGCGCCGGCGAACGGCATGATGAGTTCGGAAGGGATGGGCGGAAAGATGTTCTCCGCCGCCATGAGCAGCGCCACACCCAGGTAGCCGAAGCGCTCGATGAAGCCCGTGATGAAGTCGACCATGCGGCCAATATAGCGGCGGCCAGGCGCCGCGCCGCCGCCGCTCAGTTGCTGGCCGCTGGCTTGGTGGCGGCCCGGGGCGCTTCCGACAGTGCGTTGAACAGCTGGTCGGCCGCCAGCACCACGGCGAAGCAGGCCACCGAGAAGATCACCATCGAAGGCAGTTCCCACGAGCTGATGACGCCGAAGCCGGTGGGCACGGCCGAGCGGTTGTCCACGGTGCAGATGAAGTCGGCCGCGCCCATGCCGGTGTAGTGCATGGCGCACACGGCCACGGCCATCACCATGGAGGCCAGCGTCGTCCCCGGCAGGCCGCGTGTGTTGAAGGCCAGCCACAGCGCCGCCGTGGCGGCGACGATGGCAATGGCGATGGACGCCAGCACCAGCGGCACCGACCACAGGAAGTAGCCGCCGAAGCGCATGCCCTGCATGCCCAGGTAGTGCATCACGCACACGGCCAGGCCCAGCAGCACACCGGCCACGAGCAGCCGCACGCGGCTGCCCGGGTTGCGCGCGACGAACACCAGCGCCGCGCCCGTGGCGGCAGCGGCGGCCACCAGCGAGAGGCCCGTCTCGACCATCGAGTAGCCGTGGCCCATCGGCAGGCGCAGAGCCAGCATCCCCACGAAGTGCATGGCCCACACGGCGATGCCGCCCAGCGCCAGGCTGGCGGTGAAGGTGTTCATGCGATGGAGGCTGCCGTCGGCGCGCACCATGTTGCGCGCGGCATTCAACGCGATGAAGGCGCCCACCATCGAAATGAGGAAGGAGATGGCGACCATCGTCGTCGAATAGCTCGTGACCAGTTTTTCCATGCGCAGGACCAATACAGGGGGTGAAATGACCAAGGGTAACTACGGAGTCTAGGCAGGAAAGGATCACCGGACGTTGCACACGGCCGCGCATGAACGGCTGTTTGTCACGCTGGTGCGATGTGGATGCACCCGGCGTCGCGCACGGACCACAGCACCGCGCGTGAATTAGTGCCGGGGCATTTCGTGGGCGGACCGGCAGCTAGCTGCGTGCGCCGCCCATCGCCTGCTGCGAGCACTGCAGCAAACTCTCGATCAGCCCCTTGCG
>JAGOCV010000258.1 GCA_017998575.1 Burkholderiaceae bacterium | reverse complement strand
CCATTGGAGATCACGGCCACGAGATTTCCGCGGCTGGTGTACTTGAAGGCTGCGTTCGGGTCCTTGACGATCTCTTCGCAGGGCGCGGCCACGCCGGGCGAATAAGCCAGCGCCAGATCGCGCTGGTTCGTCAGTTGCTTCGTGGCCGCGATGGCCACCTTTCCCGGTGTGGGGAATTCGTGATATTCGAGGGCCTGGCGGCGCAATTCGGCGCGCCGCTCCTGGGCTTTCGCCGCGTCAATCGACATCTTGGAGGGTCTCCTGCGGCCATGGCGCGCCGCGCCCATCGCGCGCGCCAGGACTGATGGGGACTGAGATTGTAGGCGCCGGTGCGTCGCCGTCGGGCGCGCACGGATCGCAAACGCGCAATCCGTTCCACCCGGTAGGCGTGGACAGGGTGACGTGCTACGCTTTTGAACTACACAAAATACAGGGCGCACACCACCCTGCGGAGGAGAGACCCAATGGCCGATGCAGCCACGACTGCCGCGCACGCAGGGGGCACATCTCAGCCGCGCTCGTTCGAGCGCTGGGCGGCCGGGCAGGTAGAGCAACGGGTTCCGGCCCTGGAGTTGGCGGCGATCATGGATGTGGGGCGGCACTTTCCGCTGCCTTACGTGCTGATCCTGCTGGGCACTGTCTATCTTCTGCACCAGAGCGTTCCGTCCGGGACCCTGTTCATCTGGGCAGCGGTCTATGCGGCCTACATCGCGGCGCGCACGGCATTCACGAGCGCCTACTTCCGCGATGCCGGGCGATTGACGGTCGCGCGCTGGCGCGCCGGCGTCGTGGTGTCGGCCGTCTGCCACGGGTTGCTGCTCGGCAGCCTGGCATTCATCGGGCTGCCCCATCTTTCCGCGGACGAGGGCATGGCCCTGACGGTGGGAGTCATCTGCGTGAGCGCGGCGGGCATCGTCTACACGGCGCTGCACCTGCCGGCGCTCAACCTTCTGACGGTGTTCGCGTTGCTGCCCTACGTCGTGGGGTGGCAGCTCCGCCAGCACGGCGGTGGCATGCATCCTGCGGCGGTGGTGGTGTTGGGCTTGCTGGCGGTTTTCCTGCACCTCAACCGCACCCATCATCGCCAGCTCAAACACAATCTGGTGCTGCGCGCGACGCAGGAGCTGCTGCTGGACGACCAGGCCCACAAGAACAGCCAGCTCGAGCAGGCGCATATCGCCCGCACCCGGCTGCTGGCCACCGCAAGTCATGATCTGCGCCAGCCGGTGCACACACTCGGCCTGCTGATCGCCCGGCTGGATGCCGACATGCCGGCCGCGCAACTCAACGCCCGGCTCGCCCAGATCGAACACGCCTGCTCCATTGTTTCGGACATGCTGGGCGAGTTGATGGATCTGTCCCAACTGGACAACCGCGGATACCAGAGCCGCGTGTGCGCCATCGAGCTCGACACCCTGCTCGAACAGGTTCGCCTGACCTATGCGTACCGGGCGCGGGCCAAGGATGTCCAGCTGCATGTGCAGTTCAGCGGCTTGCGCGTGGCCTCGGATCTGCGGCTGCTGCGCCGCATCCTGTTCAATATCACGGCCAACGCGGTGCGCTACACCGCCAGCGGATCGATCACCGTCAGGGCGCACGCCGAGGCGGACGAGGTCGTCCTGACCGTCGTGGACACCGGAGTGGGCATCGCCCCCGCCGAGCTGCCCTATGTTTTCGACGACTTCCGGCGATCGGCACAGGGGCGGGTCGACGACACCGAGGGACTCGGCCTCGGCCTGGCCATCGTGCGGCGTGCATGCGCGTTGCTGGGGCACATGCTGTCGATCGAATCGGTGCCCGGCCAGGGTACGGCCGTGCAGCTGCGGCTCAAGCGCGCCGAGGATGCGAGGGAAGAGGCGCGAGCGGCGAGCGGGGCGTCGCCGCTCGCGCCGCAGAAACGGCACACCATCCTCATCATCGAGAACGACCTGGAAGCCCTGCGCGCGCTGAGCGAACTGCTCACCTTGTGGAATCACGATTGCATCGCGCTGGCATCGGCGGACGATCTGGCCAGCGCGCTGGATTCGATTCAGACGATCTCGGCCGTCGTCTCCGACCTGCACCTCGACCGGGCCGGCGGTGAGGACGGCCTCATGCTGATCGACTCCATCCGTCGCCACCTCGGTCGTGCCAGCCTTCCGGCCCTGCTCGTCACGGGCGACATCGATCCCGATCTCGGCCGGCGGGCCGCGGCCGCGGGGGTGGTGCTGGCCCACAAGCCACTGTCGCCACAGCAGTTGCGCCGCGAGCTCGACGCCCTGCTGGCGCCGGACAACAGCCGGCCGACGTCATGAGCGGGGGTTATCATCCGCCGCACGCGGCGGCGTACGGCCGCCTGGAGGACATGCCATGGCCCTGATGGATTTCATCAAGAAACAGTTCATCGACGTCATCCACTGGACGGAGGACGGCGACGGCACGCTGGCCTGGCGCTTCCCGATGCAGGACATGGAAATCCAGCACGGCGCCTCGCTCACCGTGCGCGAGTCGCAGGTGGCCGTCTTCGTCAACGAAGGCCAGGTGGCCGACGTATTCGGCCCCGGGCTCTACAAGCTCACCACGCAGACGCTGCCGCTGCTCACCAACCTCAAGAACTGGGACAAGCTGTTCGAGTCCCCGTTCAAGAGCGACGTCTATTTCTTCAGCACGCGCCAGCAGATCGACCAGAAGTGGGGCACGCCCCAGCCGATCACGATCCGCGACAAGGATTTCGGCGCCGTGCGCCTGCGCGCCTTCGGCAACTTCAACTACCGCGTGGCCGACGCGCGCCTGTTTCACACCGAGATCTCGGGCACGCGTGAGCGCTATACCGTGGCCGACCTCGACGGCCAGCTGCGTGGCGTGGTGCTGCAGAACATCAGCAACGCCATCGCTTCCAGCGGCGTGCCCTTCCTCGACCTGGCGGCCAACCAGATCGCCTTCGCGCAGGCGCTGGCGGCGCAGCTCGTTCCCGAGTTCGCCAGGATCGGCCTCAAGCTCGAAGGGCTCACGGTGCAGAACGTCTCGCTGCCCGAAGAGCTGCAGAAGGTGCTCGACCAGAAGATCGGCATGGGCATGGTCGGTGGTGACATGGGCAAGTTCATGCAGTACCAGACGGCGCAAGCCATCCCGAAGTTCGCCGAAGGCGCGGCAGGCGGTGGTGGCGGCAGCGGAATCGCCGGAGACGCCATGGGCCTGGGCGCTGGCGTGGCGCTGGGCCAGGTGCTGGCGCAGAACCTGTCGCAGGGCCTGTCGGGTGCGGCGCAGCCGGCCGCTGCCGCCGTGCGGCCCGAGGACGTGATGGCCACGCTCGAGAAGCTGGGCGATCTCAAGGCCAAAGGCATCCTCACGCAGGACGAGTTCGACGCCAAGAAGGCCGAGCTGCTCAAGAAGCTGGTTTGACGCGGGCCCGCCGCAGTCCCTCGCCCGCCTGATACCGCCACCACAGTGACCGAGCCGACGATCCAGCGCGCGTACCGTGCCGCGTGCCCGGGTTGCGGTGCGCCGGTCGAATTCCGCAGCGCGCAGAGCACGCACGCGGTCTGTGCGTACTGCCAGTCCACTGTCGTGCGCGATGGCGACCGGCTCGAGCGCATCGGCAAGATGGCCGACGTGTTCACCGACTACAGCCGGCTGCAGCTGATGGTGAGTGGCCGCTGGAAGGACCGCGCCTTCACCGTCGTCGGCCGCCTGCAGTACCGATACGGTGACACCACCTGGAGCGAATGGCAGGTGCTGTTCAACGAAGGCGGCACGGGCACGCTGTCCGAGGACAACGGCTCCTTCGTCTTCACCCTGCCCTCGCAATCCACGCGCGAACTGTCGGCCGCCGAGCATCTGCGCGTGGGCGCCCGCACGGCGGTGAGCGGCAAGCCCTACACCGTGACCTTCAACCAGCCCGTGGCGCTGGTGTCGGCGCAGGGCGAGCTGGACCACCTGCCGCGCCTGGGCGAATCATTCGCCATGGTGGAGCTGCGCAGCGAGGACGGCGAAGTGGCGTCCATCGACTACGGCACCACGCCGCCCTCCCTCTCGGCCGGGCGCGAGGTGCGCATGGCCGACCTCGACCTCAAGGGGCTGCGCGAGGCGCAGGTGCGCGACGACATCGGCCGCGCGTTCAACTGCCCCAATTGCGGCGCGCCCGTACAGGTGAAACTGGGGGCGAGCAAAAGCATCACCTGCGGCTCGTGCGATTCGATCATCGACCTCACGGCCGGTATTGGCGGCGAGTTGCGGCATGCCGAGCAGCACGAGCCCGTGCGCCCGCTCATTCCGCTGGGCAGTACCGGCGTGCTGCA
Organism: Burkholderiaceae bacterium; assembly: GCA_017998575.1. The sequence continues at coordinate 1,609 of JAGOCV010000258.1, read as the reverse complement.
GGGCGCGACCTGGCAGGTGGTGGGTTTTCAGCACCGCATGGGCACCGAGCCCGGCGACGACGAACACTTCGGCTGGGGTGAATACCTCGTCTTCAACGCCGAGCGCGGCTTCATGTTCCTGGTCGATGCCGAAGACGGCTGGAGCATCGTCAAGCCCACCACCGGCGCACCCACCATGCCCTCCAGCGGGCAGCACGCCACGTACCTCGGTACGCGCTACGGGCTGCAGTACGCCTACAACGCCGAGACCACCTACGTGGCCGGCGAGTTCTACTGGCCCGTCTCGCGCGGCCAGCGCAGCTTCAACCGCGACTTCGCGGCCGGCAAGAACCTGCTGTCGATGGAGCAGACGCCTGGCGAGATGACGTGGTCGGCAGGCCACCGCGTCGAAGGCGATCTCATCGCGCGCGCCTTCGGTCTGGCCGACAAAGGCGCGGCCTTCAAGCGCAGCGACGCCAGCCCGCTCAGCAACTCGTCGGGTCTGGGCTGCGGCACGGTCATCGTGCTGTTGATCCTCTTCATCGTGCTGCTGGGCCTGCTGCGTGCCTGTTCCAGCTGCGACCCCACGCGCGAGAACTGCACGGCCACCAGCTACCGCAGCTCGGGCGGCTCGTGGGGCGGCTTTTCCACCGGCGGCGGACACAAGTGATGCACGCCGCCCTGTCGTTCACAACCGGAGGTATTTCCCATGGCACTTGAATGGTTGCGTCCCGGCGCCTTCATCGGCTCCATCGTCTTCGCCCTGATCGGCGTGCTGGTGTTCTGGCTGAGTTTCATCGTTATCGACAAGCTCACCCCCTACAACCTTTGGGAAGAGATCGTGGAGAAGCAGAACATGGCGCTGGGCATGGTGGTGGCCGCCATGTCGCTGGGCATCTCCATCATCGTGGCTGCGGCCATCCACGGCTGAGGCGCAAGGCTTGGCCGAGGAGACCGGCACGGCCGGCGCGACCGGCCCAGGCCGCATACCCGCGGCGGCGGGCCCGCGCCCGCTTGAAGTCGCGCTGCTCGCGAGCGTGTTCGTGGTGGCGGCCTGCGGGCTGGTGTACGAGCTGGCAGCGGCTGCGCTGGCCAGCTACGTGCTTGGCGATTCGGTGCTGCAGTTCTCCACCGTCATCGGCACCTATCTTTTCGCCATGGGCATCGGCTCCTGGCTCTCGCGCCACTTCGAGCGGCAGTTGCCCGCGCACTTCCTGCGTATCGAGCTGATGGTGGCCCTGGCCGGTGGCCTGTTGCCGGTGCTGCTGTTCCTGGCCAACGCGTGGGCGCCCAACGCCTTCCGCGTGCTGCTCTACGGCCTGGTATTGCTGGTGGGCATGCTGGTGGGGCTGGAGATTCCGCTGGTCATGCGCATCCTCAAGCGCCACGCTTCGCTGCGCGAGCTGGTGTCGCAGGTGCTGACCTTCGACTACCTCGGCGCGCTCGCGGTGTCGGTGGCGTTTCCGCTGCTGCTGGTGCCGCAGCTGGGCCTGATCCGCACCGGCTTCCTGTTCGGGCTGCTGAACGCGGCCGTCGCCGTGTGGGCGCTGTGGCTGTTCCGGCACGAGTTGCGGCGCTTCGCGGGGCATGTGGCCGCGTGCGCCGTCACGCTGGCCGTGCTGGCCGGCGG
>JAGOCV010000257.1 GCA_017998575.1 Burkholderiaceae bacterium | reverse complement strand
ATGTCGCGGTGCTGGGCATGGCCGTGCTCGTACAGGATGGAGCCGGCCACGTTCTGCACCAGCACGGACACCGCCAGGTTGGGGTTGACCTTGGCCAGCTCCTCCATGGCGATGGCTTCTTCATAAGCGCCCAGCGCGGCGCCCCCGATCTCTTCCGTGGCCGTGATGCCGATCAGGCCGGCCCGGGCGGCGGCCTCGTAGAACGCGCGCGGGAAGCGCTTGTCGTCGTCGGCGGCCTTCCACCGAGGCCCGATTTCGCGCTCGGCAAACACCCGGCACATGTCGCGGAATGCCTCGCGGTCCACCTGGTTCAACGGCGTGGGCCGCGCTTGTCTCTTGCTCATGAATGTCCTTGCTGGTTATTCAATGTGGAGAATATAATTCGGTATCAAGAACGATGCAAGAGGGATTGCGCACGGACATCGGGTTCGCGGCGGTGCCTGACTTCAGGAGACACACGGCATGAACGAAACTTGGGTGGTGATCGAAGAAGGGGCGGCGGCGCGCACGCTGACGCTCAACCGGCCCCAGAAAGCCAATGCGCTGACCCACGCCATGCTGGAAAGCCTGGCGGCGGGGCTGGGCCGGGCGGGCGCCGAGGTGCACGTGCTGCGCAGCGCGTCCGGCCGCCTGTTCTGCGCCGGGGCGGACATCGAGGAGTTCGTGGCCGGCGCAGGCCAGCTGGCCGGGCATGGAGCGGCCCTGCTGGACCTGATCCGGCAGCGCGCGTCCAGCCCCACGCCGCTGGTGGCGATCGCGCGCGGCAAGGCGTCCGGGGCGGGTGCCCTGCTGTTGGCGCTGGCCGACGTGGTGATCGCGGCGGACGACCTGGAGTTCGGTTGTCCCGAGATCCGCTTCGGCATGTACCCGGTCATCGTCGACGCGGTGCTGCAGTCGCGGGTGTCGCCAGCGCTGGCCGCGCGCCTTTGCCTGGGGCAGGCGCTGGACGCCACCGAGGCCCACCGTGCCGGTCTGGTGACCGAAGTGCTGCCGGCCCAGGATTTCGAGGCCCTGGCGGCGCAGCGCCTGGCGTTCTATATGGAGCGCCGTGGGGCCCTGCAGGTGGCGCGCGCCAGCGGCCTGCGGGCCCATCCGCCCGAGGCCCTGATGGCCCGGCTGCAGACCGTCGCGCCCTTGATGGCCGAGAACTTCGCCCAGGGTGGGGTGCGCGAACGCATCCGCGGCTACCTGGACGGGCTGCGCCGTGACAAGGACCGCGCACGCGATTGACAGTCCAGACCGCTGCCTCTAGAATTCTCTTTAGAAAAAACTAATCTCTATACAGAATATTCAGGATCATGAGCCTCGACTTTTCTTTCTCCTCCGAACACGAATCCGTCCGCGACACCGTGCGCCGCCTGTGCCAAGACGAGCTGGCCCCTCTGGTTGTCGATGCCGAGGAGAACGAAAGCTTCCCGCGCCAGGCCTTCAGGCGCTGGGGCGAGCTGGGCCTGCTGGGCGTGCGCTACCCCGAAGAGGACGGCGGCAGTGGCATGGACAAGATCAGCGATTGCATCGTGCGCGAAGAGCTGAGCTACATGAGCCAGGGCTTTGCCTCCGCCTGGTCGGCCCACACCCACCTGGGCATCTGGCCGATCTGGAAGACCGGCACGCCCGAGCAGCGCGAGCGCTTCTTCAAGCCCGCCCTGGCGGGGCAGAAGGTGGCGGGCTTCGGCCTGAGCGAGCCCGACGGCGGCTCCAACGTGCGCGCCATGAAGACGCGCGCCGAGCGCGTGCCCGGCGGCTGGAAGCTCAACGGCAGCAAGCTCTACATCACCAACGCGCCGATCGCCGACTTCCTGCTGGTGGCCGCGCGCACCGAGCCGGAGCTCAAGCCCGATGCGATCAGCCTCTTCATCGTCGAGCTGCCCAACCCCGGCTTCGAGATCCACAAGTTGCGCAAGGAAGGCATCCGCGCCTCGGAGACCGCGCTCATCCACATCACCGACGCCTTCGTGCCGGACGACTGCCTGCTGGGTGGGCGCACCGGCACCTACCCGGTGATCCTGGAGTCGCTCAGCGAGAACCGGGTCGGCGTGGCCGCCAATGCCCTGGGCATGGCGCGCGCCGCCTACGATGCCGCCAAGGCCTTTGCCGAAGACCGGCTCGTGGCCGGCAAACGCGTCGGCGACTACCAGGCGATCGCCCACAAGCTGGCCGACATGTCGGCGCAGATCGAGGCCGCAAAGTGGCTGGTGTACTACGGTGCCTGGCGCGTCGACCAGGGCACGCTCGATGCGGCCACGGCCGCGCGCGTGAAGCTGGTGGCGTCCGAGACGGCGCTCTCCGTCAGCGAGCAGGCCATCCGCATCCACGGCGGTGCCGGCATCATGCGCGAGTACCCGGTGGGGCGCATCCATCGCGATGCCCTGGTCTATGTGATCGGCGAGGGCACCAGCGAAGTCCAGCGCAACATCATCGCGCGCAGCCTGGGGTTCAAGCCATGAGCGACTTCGTGCTGCGCGAGCGCCACGGCGCCACCCTGGTCATTCGCATCCACCGCCCCGAGCGCCGCAACGCCTTCGATCTGGAGGTGCGCGAGGGTATTGCGCAAGCGGTCTTCGAGGCGCGCGACGACGACAGCGTGCGCGCGGTGGTCATCACCGGGTCCGAGGGCGTCTTCTGCGCCGGTGGCGACCTCAAGTCGCTGTCGGAAGCCAAGCGCCCGGTCTTCAAGGACCGCGACCGCATCCGCCGCCTGCACACCTGGTTCCGCGAACTGGTGAACCTGGAGAAGCCGGTGATCGCGGCGGTCGACGGGCCGGCCTTCGGTGCCGGCTTCAACCTCGCGCTGGCCTGCGACTTCGTGCTGGCCACGCCGCGAGCGCGCTTCTGCGCCGTGTTCGGCCGCATCGGCCTGGTGCCCGACCTCGGCGGCTTCTTCCTGCTGCCGCGCATCGTCGGCCTGCAGCGCGCCAAGGACCTGGTGTTTTCGGCACGCGAGGTGGACGCGCAGGAAGCGCGCGAATTGGGCATCGTCATGCGGATCGTGCCCACGGATGGGCTGCTGGACGAGGCGCTGGCGCTGGCCGCCCGCTACCACGACGCCTCCACCGAGGCGCTGGGCATCGCCAAGAACATCCTCAACCGCTCGTTCAACCTCGACCAGGACACGCTGGCCGAGCTGGAGTCCAGCGCGCAGGCCCTGGCCATCCACACCGCCTACCACGACGAGGCCGTGGCGAACTTCCTGCAGAAGCAGCCGCTGCGCTTTCCCGGGGTGAAGCAATGACGATGAACGCCTTCGTCACCGGGGCCTACGACACCGCCGTAGGCGAGTTGCCCGGCAGCAGCTGCATGGGCCTGCACGCCGAAGCCGCCATGGGCGCGGTGGCCGATGCGGGTCTCAGGCTCTCGGACATCGATGGCGTGCTGTGCGCCTATTCGTTCACCGAGCCGCACCTGATGCTGGCCTCGGTGTTCTGCGAATCGCTGGGCATCCACCCCGGCTATTGCGCGGCCATCCAGGCCGGCGGCGCCAGCGCCTGCATCATGGTCATGCAGGCGGCCGCGCTGGTGGCCAGCGGCCAGTGCCGGCACGTGCTGGTGGTCACCGGCGACAACCGGCTCACCGGCATGTCGCGCGACAGTGCGATGGCCGCGCTCGCCGAGGTGGGGCACCCGCAGTTCGAGCGGCCCTTCGGCATCAGCGTGCCGGCTTCCTACGCGCTGGTCGCTCGCCGCTACATGCACGAGACCGGCGTCACCGCCGAACAGCTGGCCGCCATCGCGGTGGAGCACCGCCGCCACGCGGGCCGGCATCCGAAGGCGCACAAGCGCGAGCCGATCACCGTGGCCCAGGTGCTGGCGTCCAAGGAGATCGCCTCGCCCCTGCGCATGTTGGATTGCTGCCTCATCTCGGATGGCGGCGCGGCGCTGGTGGTGAGCAGCCGCGAGGCGGCGCGCGACACCCGGGGCCAGCCGGTCGAGGTGCTGGGGGCCGGGCAGGGCCACACGCACGAACACATCGTCGCGGCACCGAGCCTCACGCAGTTCGGCTGCAAGGCCTCGTCGCGCACCGCGTTCGAGCGTGCGGGTGTGACGCCCGGCGACATCGACGTGGCGGCGATCTACGACTCTTTCACGATCACGCTCGCCGTCGAGCTGGAATCGATCGGCTTCTTCGAGCCCGGCGAGGCCGGCCACGCCGCCGCGCGCGGCGACCTGGGCCTGGGCGGGCGCCTGCCCTGCAACACCCATGGCGGCCTCTTGTCCTATGGCCACTCCGGCGCGGCCGGTGGCATGTTCCACGCCGTCGAAGCGGTCCACCAGCTGCGCGGCCGGGCCGACGCGCGCCAGGTGAAGGACGCCAGACTGGCGTTCGTCCACGGTGACGGCGGCATCCTGTCGGCGCATTGCTCACTCGTCCTGGGAGTCCACTGAATGAGCCGCCCCTTGCCCCGACCGACCGCCGAGACGAAACCGTTCTGGGACGGCGGCACCGCCGGTGTCGTGCGCTACCAGTGCTGCGCGCAATGCGGCACCGTCCAGCGGGTGCCGCGCGCGCTGTGCGCCGCGTGCCAGAGTAACGCCCTGGCGTGGCGCGATGCCAGCGGCTTCGGCCAGGTGCTGAGCCACACCACGGTGCACCGCGCGCCCACACCCGCCTTCCGGGGCGAGGTGCCCTACGTCATCGCCCTCGTCGACATGGACGAAGGCTTCCGCCTGATGGTCAATGTGAACGGCGGTGCGGCTGCGCCGATCGCCATCGGCAGCCGCGTGCGCATCGGCTTTCACGACGTCGACGGTGTGGCCCTGCCGCAGGCGGAGGTGTGCGCATGAAACCGACGATCCTCTGGGACGATTTCCAGCCCGGCGCGCCGCTGGGCGAGCTCACCGAAATCTTCGAGCCCGCGCTGGCCACGGCCTGGCGCGACATCTTCGGCCACGAGCACGCGGGCAGCCGGGCCGAGGGCGCCGGCATCGCGGTGGCCATGATGATGCGTGGCTACCTGGGCGTGGTCACACCGCGCCCGCCGGGCAATGTGCAGTCGCGCCAGCGCTTCACGCTGGACGCGCCGCCGCAACCGGGGGAAGCCATCCGCACGGTGGTCACCTGCCTGTCCAAGGAAATCAAGCGCGAGCGCCGCTACCTCGATCTCGAAGTGCGCGGCACCGGCGCCGGCGGCCGCGCCGTATACAGCGGAATCCTCTCTCTCATCTGGGCTGCCTGAGCATGAGCACTGCATTGCACACGGTCACGCTGACCGCCGACCCCCAGGTCATCCTCGCCTATGGTGAGTTGACCGACGACATGAACCCCATCCACATTGACCCGGTGTACGCCGCCGGCACCTCGATGGGTGGCTGCATCGCGCACGGCACGATGTCGATCTGCCTGCTGTGGCAATCGCTGTTCCACACCTTCGGCGAAGCGGCTTCGCAACGGGTGGATCTGGACGTGCGCTTCATCCGGCCGGTGCGCGCGGGCGAGACCATCCGCGCCGGTGGCGAGCTGCGCGAAGGCGAGCCCGATTGCTACACGGTCTGGGTGCGTGGCGACGACGGCGCGGACCGCGTGACCGGCATGGCGCGCCTGCTGCACGAGGAGGCCCTGGCATGAACGCGGCCCCCCGGAAAAACCGCACCCCGGTGCCGCCGGCATCGCTGCTCGCGCTCTACGGCACCATGGTGCTCGTGCGCGAGGTGGAGCAGGCCCTGAGCCGGCTGTTTGCCAACAGCGAGGTGCCCGGCTTCATCCACCTCAGCCTGGGGCAGGAAGCCATCTCCGCCGGCGTCGCCAGCGCGCTGCGGCCGCAGGACTCGCTGGCCACCACGCACAGGGGCCACGGCCACGTGCTCGCGCGCGGCATCGACGTGGATGGCTTCTTCAAGGAAATCATGGGCCGCGCGGGCGGGCTGTGCCAGGGCCGGGGCGGCTCCATGCACGTGGCCGACCTGAGGCTGGGCATCCTC
>JAGOCV010000256.1 GCA_017998575.1 Burkholderiaceae bacterium | reverse complement strand
GGCAGGGGGTGCGGCGCTGGCCAGCGCCTGGAAGAAGCCCGCATCGGCCCCGGCCGGCAACTGCGCGAGAAAGCGCGGCCAGTCGATCGGCAGCACCAGCGCGTTGGCGGTGCCGTCCTGCATCAGTGGTGCCAGCGCGGCAAAACCGGTGGCGGGCGTGAGCTGGCCCAGCCCGCGCGCGGCCCACACATCGTGGCCTGCGCTGGCCGAGCGCGCGGCCATGCCGACCTGGCCCCAGGCGCCCCAGGCCACGCTCAGGGCCGGCAGGCCCTGGCGGTGGCGCGCGTGGGCCAGGGCATCGAGCTCGGCGTTCGCCGCCGGGTAGGCGCCCTGCCCGGCCGCACCCAGCCACAGGCCGGCCGCGGAATAGAGCACGAACAGATCGAGCGGCAGGTGGCGCGTGAGCTCGTGCAGCACCCAGGCGCCATGGGCCTTGCCGCGCAGCACGGCCTGGCAGCGCGGCCAGGTCTGGCGCATCAGCACCGCGTCGTCCAGCGCGCCGGCCGCATGCACCACACCGCGCAGCGGCGGCATCGTGCGCGAGATGTCATCGAGCACCTGTGCCATGCGCTCGCGGTCGGCGGCGTCGGCCTCGAAGGGGGTCACGGCCGCGCCCTGCGCACGCAGTTCGGCGATCACCGCCCGGGCGTGCTCGCCGGGGGCCGACCGGCCGCTGAGCGCCAGGTGGCGCGCGCCGGAGGCGACCAGCCAGCGCGCCGTTTCCAGGCCCAGGCCGCCCAGGCCGCCGGTGATCCAGTAGGTGGCGTCGGGCACGATGGCCGCCGGCTGTGCCACGCGCAGCACCAGCTTGCCCGTGTGCCGCGCCTGCGCCATGTAGCGGAAGGCCTCGGGCGCCGCCTCCAGCGGGTAGGCCCGCACGGGCAGGGGCGAAAGGCTGCCGTCGGCGAAAGCCGCGAGCAAGTCATCGAACATGGGCCGCAGCAGGCCGTGGTCGGCCTGCGCCTCGGTGCCCAGGTCGTAGGCGTGGTAGCGCACGTCGGGGCGCAGCGCAGCGGCGGCGTCCACCGTGAGGATGTCGCGCTTGCCCAATTCCAGGAAGGTGCCGCCCTGGCCGAGCACGCCCAGCGTGGCGGCGATGAATTCGCCCGCCAGGGAGTTGAGCACCACGTGCACACCCTGCCCGTTGGTGGCGGCGCGCAGTTCGTCGGCGAAGGCCAGCGAGCGCGAGTCCATCACCTGGGCCACGCCCATCTGGCGCAGCATTTCGCGCTTGTCGGTCGAACCCGCCGTGGCGAACACCTGGGCCCCCGCGCGCAGCGCGAGCTGCACCGCGGCCAGGCCCACGCCACCGGCGGCGGCATGGATCAGCACGCGCTGGCCCGGTTGCAGGTTCGCCAGCCGGTGCAGGCCGTGGTGCGCGGTGAAGAAAGCCACCGGCAGCGCGGCGGCGTCTTCCAGCGCCATGCCGGCCGGCACCTTGGCCACAAAGGCCGCCGGCACAGTCACATCCGTGCCCAGGCTGCCGGGCACGAAACCGAACACGGTGTCGCCCGGCGCCAGGCCTTGCACGCCCGTGCCGAGTTCGGTGACCACCCCGGCGCACTCGGCACCCAGGGGCACGCCGGGCGCCTGGTACATGCCCAGGGTGAGCAGCACGTCGCGGAAGTTGATGCCGGCGGCGCGCACGCTCAGGCGCACCTCGCCGGGCTGCAAGACCGCTGGTGGGGCCGGCTGGAGCCGGGCGCCGTCGAGCGTGCCGGCCTGGGCGACAACCCAGCGCCGGGGTTCGTCGCGGCGCGCGCCGGTGGGACGGTGGCGCACCAGCCGGGCGGCCCAGCGCTGCGCGCCGCGCAAGGCGATGCGCTGCGGCGAGGTCGGCGGCTGCCGCAATTCGGTCAGCAGGTGCTGCGCCGCGTTCGCGGTGTCAGCGGGATCGAGATCGATGGCGTGGACCTGCAGCTCCGGGTGCTCGACCGCCACCACGCTCGCCAGGCCCCAGAGGCCGGCCGCGCGCGGTCGCAGGGCGTGGGCGGGTTCCTGTCCGCTGACCACCTGCGCCCCCCGGCTCACCAGCCACAGCGGCGCGGGCGCGGCCGCCAGGCCCTGCACCAGCGCGAGCGCGCTGCCCACGGTAAGCCAATCGTCGTCGTGTTCGGCGGCGCCGTCGAGCGCTGCCGCATCGAGGCTCCCCAGGTGCACCACACCGCGCCAGGGACCGGTGGTGTCCAGCGCGTCGCCGGGCCGCACGCGCACGCATGGCGCACCGGCCTGCGCCAGCCGGTCCGCGAGTTCGTCGGCCACACCGGAACGGTCGGCGAGCAACAGCCAGCGGCCTTGCAGGTCGGCGGTGGCTGCAGCGGGTGGCTCGGGCTGCCAGGCCAGGCCGTACAACAAGCCGTCGCCGGCATCGGCGGCCGCGAAGGCACTGGCGTCGGCCGGGGCGAAACGCAGGCCGTCCAGGCGGGCGACCACCGTGCCATCGGGTTCCGAGAGCGTCACGCTCGCGTTGAGCGAACGGCCGGCATCGGTCACGCGGGCCGACACCCGCAGGCGCCGCGACAGCGTCGGGCGCAGCAGCAAGTCGTCCACCCCCAGCGGCAGGTACAGGCTGGGCGGCAGGCCAGCGGCCGCGTGGCCCGCCGCCACGGAGCACAGTTGCAGCGCGCCATCGAGCAGCACCGGGTGCAAGGCATGGCCCGGAGCCAGGCCTTCGGCAGGCAGTTCGACCCAGCCGCTGGCCGTGCCGGGGCCGGCGCTCACGTCCTGCAGCACGCGGAAACTCGGGCCGAAGGCGACACCGAGCTCGGCAAAACGCGAGTGGACCGCCGAGGCGTCCACGGAATGGCCGGTTGCCACGGCATCAGCGGCCTCGGCGCCATTCGAGGCAGTCGCTCGGGCGTTTGCCACGGGCTGCCAGGCATCGCCTTCCATCGCCTGGTGCAGTTCCAGATCCACCGCCCCGCCCTCGTCCACCGTGGCCGAGACCTGCCAGCGCGTGGCCGGCTCGCCGGCTTCGGCCACCACCAGCGGGCGCGAGAGGGTGAAACCGGTGAGGCGCACGGCGTCGGTGCGCAGCGCATCGCGCGCGGCGGCGGCGAGCAGCTCCATCATGGCCGCGGCGGGCATCAGCAGGCGGCCGAAGATGCGGTGGTCGGCCAGCCAGCCGTGCGCGGCGGCGGCATCGCCTTCGTAGACGCGCAGCTTCTGGCTGGCCATGGGCACGCGCCGGCCCAGCAAGGGGTGGGCACCCGGGGCCGACGATGCCACCAACTGGGTGGGGCGTGGGCGGATCCAGTGGCGCTTGCGCTGCCAGGGGTAGGCCGGCAGCGGCACCACCTGCCCGCCGTCGGGCTGCAGCGCGGCCCACGCGGGCATGAAGCCGGCGGCGTACAGGCCGGCGCAGGCCTGCAGCAGGGTTTCGCGCTCGGGCTTGCCGCGCCGCAGCGAGGCCAGCAGACGAGGTTCGTGATCCGCACCGGCCAGGCATTCGGCGATCGAGGCACCCAGCACCGGGTGCGGGCCGATTTCGAGGAACACGTCGAAGCCGTCGTCCGCCATGGCCTGGATGGCGGGGGCGAAACGCACCGTCTGGCGCACGTTGCGGCCGAAATAGGCGACGTCGAGCGGCTTCGATTCGAGCAAGGCGCCGGTCACGGTGGAGTAGACCGGCAGGTGGGGCGCGGCGCAGCGCAGGCCCGCGAGTTCGTCGGTCAGCCGCTGCTGGAACGGCGCCATCTGCGCGCTGTGGAAGGCGTATTGCACCGGCAGCATGCGGTGGGCCACACCGCGCGCGGTGAGCTGGTCCAGCGCCTCGTCCAGCGCCTTCGCATCGCCCGAGAGCACCACGCTGCGCGGCCCGTTGAGCGCGGCCACGGACAGTTGCCCGTTCCAGGGGGTCACGAATTCGTCGGCCGTTTCGGCACTCAGGCCCACCGAGGCCATGCGGCCCAGGCCGGTGGCCTGCTGCATGGTGCGGCCCCGGTGCCAGACCACGCGCATCGCGTCGGGCAGCGTGAGCACGCCCGCGACGTGCAGCGCCGCCATCTCGCCGATGCTGTGGCCGACCACGCCGTCGGGCGAAATGCCCCAGGATTTCCAGAGCGCCACCAGCGCCACCTGCAGAGCGAACAAGGCGGGTTGCGCGACTTCGGTTTCGTTCAGCCGCGAATGGGCCTCGTCGGCGTTCAGCGCTTCCAGCAGCGACCAGCCCGAGAGCGGGCGCAACAGCGCGTCGCATTCGGTGATGACCTCGCGGAACACGGGTTCACCGGCCAGCAGCTCACGCCCCATGGCGTACCACTGGGGTCCCTGGCCGCTGAAGACGAAGGCCACGCGCGGCAGCGCGATGGACGAGCGCTGGCCGCTGGCCAGCCCGGGCGCGTCTTCGCCGAGCGCGAACGGGGTCAGACGCGCGGCGAGTTCGTGGGCCGAGGCGCCGACCACGGCCAGGCGCACATCGTGGTGCGTGCGGCGCTCGGCGGCGGTGAACACCGCATCGGGCAAGGCCACCGGCGCTTGCTGGAGGAAGTCCGCCCAGCGCCGTGCCAAGGCGCGCAGCGCCTCGGGGCTTTTGGCCGACAGCGGCAGCAAATGCCAGGCATCGGCCCCCGGCGTGGACGGCTCGGCCGGCAGCGTCGGCGCCTCTTCCACGATCACATGGGCGTTGGTGCCGCCCACGCCGAAGGAGCTCACGGCGGCGCAGCGCGCCTGGGCGCCGCGCGGCCAGGGGGTGAGCGCGGTCGGCACGGCCAGCCGCGTGCCATCGAGCGAGATGTGGTGGCTCAGGCGCGTGAAATTGGGTTGCGGCGGGATCGCCTCGTGCTGCAGCGCCAGCACGGTCTTGATGAGGCCGACCACGCCCGCCCCGGCTTCGAGGTGGCCGATGTTGGCCTTGGCCGCGCCGATGTAGCAGGTGCCCGCGCCCGGCGCCGGGCGGCCGACGGTGGCGGCCAGGGCTTCGACCTCGATCGGGTCGCCCAGCGCGGTGCCGGTGCCGTGGGCCTCGACGAAGCCGATGCGCTGCGGTTCGAGCTGCGCGTTGTCCAGCGCCTCGCGCACCATGGCCTGCTGCGCCAGCCCGTTGGGGGCGGCGAGCAGCGTGGAGTGGCCGTCCGAGTTCACGGCCGAGCCGCGCAGCACGCCGAGCACGCGGTCGCCATCGGCCACGGCGTCGGCCAGGCGCTTGAGCACCACCACGCCGCAGCCTTCGCCCCGGCCGAAACCGTCGGCCGATTCGTCGAAGGTCTTGCAGCGTCCGTCGGGCGCCATGAAGCCGACCTTGGACAGCGAGACCATCAGCTCGGGCGAGATCATGAGCGACACGCCGCCGGCCACCGCGAGATCGCTTTCGCCGCTGCGCAGGCTCTGGCAGGCCAGGTGGATCGCCACCAGCGAGGACGAGCACGCGGTGTCGATCGACAGGCTGGGACCCCGCAGATCCAGCAGGTAGGACAGCCGGTTGGCCACCACGCTGTGCAGCGTGCCGGTGAGCGTGCGCGCATCAACGGCCGCCAGGTCGTTGTGCTGCATCTGCGCATAGTCGCTGTGGTAGCTCGCGATGTACACGCCGGTACGGCTGCCTTTCAGGTGCGATTCCGAGAGGCCGGCGTCGTCCAGCGCTTCGATGGCGACTTCGAGCAGCAGGCGCTGCTGGGGGTCCATGCGCTCGGCCTCGCGCGGCAGCACACCGAAGTACGCGGCGTCGAAGCCGTCGATGCGATCGAGGAAGCCGCCCCATTTGGTGAGCGACTTCGCTGGCACCGCCGCATCGGGGCTGTACCAGGCGTCGCCGTCCCAGCGGTCGGCGGGCACTTCGCGGATCGCCTCGCGCCCCTCGCGCAGCAGGTTCCAGAGATCGGCGGGTGACTCGACGCCTCCCGGCGTGCGGCAGCCCATGCCGACCACGGCGATGGGGTCGGCGCGCAGCACGGGCTCGGCCGATTCGCGCACCTGCCGCGCCATGAGCG
>JAGOCV010000011.1 GCA_017998575.1 Burkholderiaceae bacterium | reverse complement strand
GAGCAAGCTGATCCCGCTGATCGCCGAGGCGCAGGTACACGTGGTGGCCAACCCGCTCATCAACATCACCCTGCAGGGCCGCCACGACACCTACCCCAGACGGCGCGGCATGACGCGCGTGCCCGAGCTGCTGGCCGCCGGCGTCAACGTCGCCTTCGGCCACGACTGCGTGATGGACCCGTGGTATCCGCTGGGCCACGCCGACATGCTCGACGTGGCCCACATGGGCCTGCACGTGGCGCAGATGACCAGCCAGGATGGCATCCGCGCCGCGTTCGACGCCGTGACGACGCACAGCGCCCGGGTCATGGGCCTGGACGACTGGGGCCTGGCACCGGGCTGCGAGGCCAGCTTCGTGTTGCTGCAGGCGCGCGACGTGGTCGAGGCCATCCGCCTGCGGCCTGCCCGGCTCAAGGTCTACCGCCGCGGCGCGCTGCTGGCCGAGACGGCGCCGGTCATGCCCGTGCGGCACCACGCGTGCGGGCAGGAATCGGCTGGCCGGCGCTGATGCCGCCTGCACCCGTATGGCCATGAGAGACGCATCCGACAGCCGCCGTGACGCCGTGCTGCAGGCCCGCCGCGTGCTGGTCGCCGGCGGCGCCGGTTTCCTGGGCTCGCACCTGTGCGAGCGGCTGCTGGACGATGGCGCGGCCGTGGTGTGCGTGGACGACCTGAGCACCGGCGCGCGTGAGAACGTGGCGCACCTGCTGGCGCATCCACGGTTCGATTTCCTGCTGCACGACGTCTGCGCGCCGCTCGATCTGGCCGTGGACGAGATCTACAACCTCGCCTGCCCGGCATCGCCCGTGCACTACCAGCGCGATCCGCTGCAGACCACGCGCACCAGCGTGCTGGGCGCCATGAACCTGCTGGAGCTGGCACGCCGCTCGGGCGCGCGCATCCTGCAGGCCTCCACCAGCGAGGTGTACGGCGACCCCGAGGTCCATCCGCAGCCCGAGGGCTACTGGGGCCGGGTCAATCCCATCGGCATCCGCTCGTGCTACGACGAGGGCAAGCGCTGTGCCGAGTCGCTGTTCTTCGACTACCACCGGCAGCACGGCGTGCGCATCAAGGTGGCGCGCATCTTCAACACCTACGGACCGCGCATGCAGCCCGACGATGGCCGCGTGGTGTCCAACTTCATCGTGCAGGCGCTGCGCGGTGAGCCGCTGACGGTGTACGGCAGCGGCACGCAGACTCGCTCGTTCTGCCATGTCTCGGACCTGGTGGAAGGGCTGGTCGTGCTGATGGCCAGCGCGGAGGGCTTCACCGGCCCGGTCAACCTGGGCAACCCCGCCGAGATCACGATCCGCGCGCTGGCCGGGCAGGTGCTGCGGATGACCGCATCGGCCTCGGTCATCGAACACAGGCCCCTGCCTGGCGACGACCCGGTGCAACGCCAGCCCGACATCACGCTCGCCGGGCAACAGCTGGGCTGGGCGCCGCGCGTCCCGCTCGACGATGGCCTGCGGCAGACGATCGATTTCTTCCGCGCGCTGGGCTGAGCCGCGAGTCGCCCGGCCCGGCCCGGCCCGCGATGGCGACGCGCCACATGCACGCGCCGCCGTACCCGGCTCTACGCCTCGCGGCCCAGTGCTTCGGCCAATGCATCGAGCGCGGCCTGCGCCACTTCGGCGTCTTCGTCGCCCGTGCCCGAGCCCACGCCGATAGCGCCCACCACCTGCCCGCGCACCACGACCGGCAGGCCGCCCTTGAGGTTGGTCACCTGCCCGGCGGTGGCCAGCGCCAGCCGTGTGTCCAGGCCCTCGGGCGTGGTGCCCGTGGCCGTGCGGCTGGACGCCGCCGTCATCGCCTTGCGCGTGGCCGATTCGCGCGAGAGCACCTTGGCGCCGTCCATGCGCAGGTAAGCCAGCAGGTTGCAGCCCTCGTCCACGATGGCGATGCATTGCGGCCGGCCCATGGCCGTGGCACGCGCGACGGCGGCGGCCATCATCAGAGTGGCGCCTTCGTGGGTGAGGCGGACGGTGGGTGTGGTCAGTGGCATGTCGGTTTTCTCGGCGGGTGGGTCTTCAGATCGAGCGGATGTTGCCGCCGTCGCAGCGCAGCATGCTGCCGGTGATGTAGGCCGCCGGCACGCTGGCCACGAAGGCGGCGAGCGCGCCGAACTCGGCCGGATCGCCGTAGCGCCCCATCGGAATGCCACCGGTGGAACGCTGGCGCACCTGCTCGGGCGTGAGGCCGTCGCGGCTGGCGGTGGCTTCGTCGGTCAGTCGCACGCGCTCGGTGTCGATGCGCCCGGGCACCAGGATGTTGGCCGTGATGCCCTGCCCCGCCACCTCGGCCGACAGCGTCTTCGACCACGGCACCAGCGCGCTGCGCAGGCTGTTGGAGATGCCCAGCACCGGCAGCGGTTGCACCACGCCCGACGACACCACGGTGAGGATGCGGCCCCAGCCACGCCTGCGCATGCCGGGCAGCAGCAGATCGGTCAGCACGATGACGGGCAGCACCATCTCTTCGAACGCCGTGCGCCAGGCCTGCGCGCTGTGGCCGCTGGCGCCGCCGTAGTCGGGGCCGCCGGTGTTGTTGACCAGGATGTCGATGGGCCCGAAGCGCTCGCCCAGACGTGCGACGAAGCTGGGCAAGGCGTCCGCGTTGCCCAGCTCCAGGCTGCAGCCTTCGACCTGCACCGCCTGGCGGCCGGCGTCCCGCGCCGCCCGCTGCAACTCTTGCGCCGCCTGCGAAAGCCGCGCTTCTTCGCGTCCCGTGATTGCCACGTGCGCACCCTCGCGCGCCAGTGCGGTCGCGATGCCCAGGCCGATGCCCCGGTTGCCGCCCAGCACCAGCGCGCGTTTCCCTTCCAGGCCCAGATCCATGTCGTGCTCCTCGATGTGTTCAATCCGGCGCCGCCGGCAGCGCGCGCAGGTCGGTCACCAGCATGCGGCCGGGGCGGTGCGTCACGTACCGCGGCACGCCCGCGCGGCGCAACGCCTCGGTGGCGGTGAGGCCGCAGCCCCAGTACAGCATGGTCTCGCCGGGCAGCGGCGGCAACGGCTCGCCGAAGTCCGGCCGTGCCAGGTCATCGATGCCCAGCGCCGCGCCATCGCCGCGATGCAGCGGCGCGCCGTGCGCCAGCGGCAGTTGTGCGGTCAGGCGCGCCACCGTGTCCACCTGGTCATCGGCGAAGGGCCGGGCCGAGACGACCACCGGCCCGTCGAAGCGGCCGGCCGGCACGCAGTCCAGCCGCGTGCGGAACAGTCCGCCCTGGATCCCCTGCTCGACGTGGCGCAGGCGCACACCCGCCTGGGCCAGCTGCGCTTCCTGCGAGAACCAGCAGCCCAGTACCAGGGCCACGTCGTCGGGCCGCCACAGGTCCATCAGGTGCGAGGGCTCGCCGGCCAGCACGCCGTGCTGCCACAGCTGATAGCCGCCCAGGTCGCGCCGCACGTCCACGTCGGTGCCCAGCGTGGGCAGCCACGGATCGCCGGGTGCGCCCACGGCCATCAGCGGCAGCGGCCCGGCGTTGCGACGGCAGAACTCCGCGAATTCGTCGGCCCACGCCGCCGGCAGCACCACCAGGTTGCCCTGCAGCCAGCCAGGCGCCAGGCCCGAGGTGAGTGCGCCCCGCCCCTCGCGCGCGGCCTGCCGGATGGCCTGCGGTGTAAGCGCGGGGCTGCGCGCAGCGCGCGGGCCCGCCACGCCAGCCGGTGTGCCGCGCGGTCCACTCATGCCGACCTCAGCGCAATGCCATGCCGCCCGCGCCGCAAGAAGCGTCCCTGCCCCGGCCGGCCCCGCAGCTCGCCATCGGCGCACACCAGCTCGCCGCGCAGCCACACGTGCGTGGGCCAGCCTGTGACGTCCATGCCGGCGTAGGGCGTGTAGTCCACGTTGTGATGCAGCAGCGCGTTGTCGATGACTGTCTTGCGGTGCGGATCCCACAGCGCCAGGTCGGCGTCCGCGCCGATGGCGATCTGGCCCTTGTGCGGCAGCAGGCCATAGAGGCGCGCCGGCGCGGTGCAGCACAGCTCCACGAACTCGGCCAGCGTCAGCCGCCCGGCCATCACGCCTTCGGAGAACAGCAGCGGCATGCGCGTTTCCACCCCCGGGATGCCGTTGGCGATGAAGCGGAACGAAGCGCGCGGCCCGTATTTGAGCTTGCCGGTGTCGTCGAAGCGGTACGGCGCATGGTCCGACGACACCAGCGACAGCGCGCCGTTCTGCAGCCCACGCCACACGAAGGGCGCGTTTTCCTTCGCACGCGGCGGCGGGCTGCACATGCACTTGGCGCCTTCGTCGCCATGCAGGTCGTCGGTGGAGAGGAACAGGTATTGCGGACACGTTTCGGCCACCACCGGCAGGCCCCGCGCGCGCGCCTGGCCGATCACGTCGATGGCCTCGCGCCCCGACACGTGCACGATCAGCAGCGGCGCGCCCGCCAGCTCGGCCAGCGCCACGGCGCGGAAGGTGGCTTCGCGCTCCACCAGCATGGGCCGCGAATCGGCGTGATGCCGGGGCTCGGTCTTGCCCTGCTTTTCCAGCCGGTCGGTCAGCCAGAGGATGCAGTCGAGATTCTCGGCATGCACCATGGTCAGCATGCCGCAGCCGCGCGAGGCGTCGAGCACGTCGAGCACCTGGCGGTCCGACAGGCGCAGCGCTTCGTAGGTGAGGTAGATCTTGGCCGAGGTGTAGCCTTCCTCCACCAGAGCCGGCAGCTCCTGCGTGAGCACGGCCTCGGTCGGATCGGACACGATCATGTGGAAGCCGTAATCGACATGCGAGCGCCCGTCGGCCCGCGCGTGGTAGACGGCCAACGCGTCGCGCAGCGTCTGGCCCTTGAACTGCGGCGCGAACGGGATGATGGTGGTGGTGCCGCCAAACGCGGCCGAACGGCTGCCGCTCTCGAAGTCGTCGGCCATCTGCGCCCCGCGCGCGGCGCTGCCGGGGTTGGGCGGCTGGTCCACGTGCACGTGCGCATCCACGCCGCCGGGCAGCACCCAGCGGCCGGCCGCATCGAAGCGTGTGCGCCCGCCCGCGATGCCCTCGGCCAGCGCGGCGATGCGCCCGCCGCGGATGCCGATGTCGCAGCGCACCAGGCCCTGGCCGGTGAACACCTCGCCACCGTGGATGACGCTGTCGAAGTCCTGGGTCACGGGGCGCGCCTCACTGCGGCAGCTTGCGGTCGGCGGCGGCGGGCAGGAAGCGCCCGTCGTAGACGGCATCGGGCGCGGGCTTGGTCGGCAGGTCGAACGCGGCGGCCACCGTGTCGATCTGGCTGGCCAGGCGGGCCGCATCGACCGCGCCCAGGCCGGTGGCGCGCGTGGCGGGGCTGGTGATCTGGTTCTTCAGCAGCCACTGCAGCTTTTCGGTTTCGATGGGCTTGTTGACCAGCGGATCGCGCTTGGCCAGCGCCTCGATGGCGGCGGCCGGATCGGCCAACGCATCGCGCCAGCCCATGGCCGTGGCCTTGACGAAGGCCTCGACCACCTTGGGCTGCGTGGTCAGCAGCCGGCGCGAGACCATCAGCGCGTTGCCGTACAGATCGAGCCCGAAGTCGGCGTAGCGCAGGAACACCACGTCGTCCTGCTTGAGGCCCATGGTCTTGAGGTTGAACCACACGCTCGAATCGAAGCCCGTGACCGCATCCACGTCGCCACGCGCCAGCACCGTCTCGCGCACACGGATGTCCACGTTCTCGATCTTCACTTTGGTCAGATCGACCCCCGACTTCCTGGCGAACGCCGGGAACATGCGGTAGGCCCCGTCGCTCACCGGCCCGCCCACGCGCTTGCCCACCAGGTCGGGCGGCTTGGCGATGCCGCTCTTCTTCAGCGCGATCACCGACAGCGGGCTGTTGGCATACAGCGCCAGCACGGCCACCGGCGCCTGCTGCGGATTGCGCGCCGCGAACTCGATCAGCGAGCTGGAATCGGCAAAGCCGAAGTCATACGAGTTGTTGCCCAGGCGGGCCAGCACGTCGCCGGTGCCGTTGGACGAATCGAGCGTCACGTCGAGCCCCGCCGCCTTGAAGTAGCCGCGCTCCTGCGCCAGGAACCACGGCGCGTTGGAGCCGTCGGGCTTGTAGTTGAGCGAGAACTTGACGGCCGTCTGGGCCGACGCGCCCGTGCCGGCCAGCAGGCCCACGGCCAGTGCCGCCATGGCCGTCATGAAGCCCAGGCGACGACCCCAGCGGGTTGAAAGAGCGAAGTGCATGGCGAATCCCTCGAAGGTGGTGAAGGGGGTTGAAACAGCGGGCCGCAAGCGCGTTGCGAACCTGGCATTGCTGATGCAACTGCCGAGCCGCATGCGTGCCTGTTTCATGAAAATCAACCACTTGGTAGCCGATTCCGCGCAATCGGTGCGCTCAATTGCGCGAAACGGGGCCACCACGCACCAACTGGGCGTGCCGCACGCCCCAACTTGAACCGCATCCGCCATGACCACCCCTGCACTGACCGAAGACGCCGTGTATCGCAAGCTGCACGCCGCCATCGTCGACCAGCGTCTGCCCGCCGGCAGCCGCCTGACCGAAACCGCGCTGGCCGACGTGATGTCCGCCTCGCGCCGCCATGTGGACAAGGCACTGTGGCGCCTCTCGCATGAAAAGCTGGTGCGCATGCGCCGCAATGCCGGCGCCTGGGTGGCCGCGCCCAGCCTGCAGGAAGCGCGTGAAATCTACGGCCTGCGCCTCGTCATCGAGGAAGCCGCCGCCCGGCAAGCCTGCCACGCCTGGCGCCCCGAAGGCCTGCGCACCCTCAAGGCCAACCTCGCCGCCGAGGAAGCCGCGCACCGCGCCCGCGACCTGCGCGAGGCCGTGCGCCTGTCCGGCGAATTCCACGTGCTGCTGGCGCGCCTCTCAGGCAATGGCGAAATCGCCAACGTGGTGGAGCAACTGGTGGCGCGCACCAGCCTCGTCACCCAGCTCTACGCCAACCCCGAAGGCCTGGGCTGCTGGCACAGCCAGCACCACGAACTGATGTCCGCCATCACCCAGCGCCAGGCCGACCGCACGGCGGAACTGATGCGGGCGCATCTGGTGGAGCTGGAGGAGGCGCTGCGCGTGCCGCCGGCGGGGGCGCGGCACCATGAGTTGCAGCAGGCGTTGGTGGGGCAGGCAGCGCGGAATTGATGGAGCTGGTGGCAGACGCTTGTCAGGGTCGGTCCGGAAAGCGCTCCACATGCGTCTCGCCCCTGCGGCCCAGGTACACCACGTGGCGGCCGGCGATCCACACCGTGTAGGCCACGCAACCGGCGCGCTGAGACAGCGCCTTGAATTCGGGATACATCACGCGGCCCTGCTGCGCACCGCGGATGGCGGCGCGCACGGCGTCGCCGTCGAAGGCATCGGCAATACCGTGCTGCGGGCGCTCGAAGCTGAAATCGGCCGTACTGCCGTCCGGCAGGTAATAGGTGGAGCGGCCGGCGCGGTAGTCGACGTGATAGGACTCCACCCCCGCGCCCACCAGTTGGCCAACGACTTCACCGAAATGGATCGTGCCCTTGTTGGACTCCTCGAAGGTGGACTGGATCGCGGCAAGCGTGCTGTCGTGCATGGATAGATTCCAGATGAAGTGACGCCTGCCCGGTCAGGCCGTGGGAATGTCCTTGAGCTGGTGGTGTTGCACCAGCGCCTGCATGGCCTGCACCAGCGCCTGCCGCTCGCCGGCGGACAGATGGGCAAAGAAGTGAGCGTCGTTGGCATCGGCCAGTGCAGCGAGCTGCGGCACCAGGGCCTTGCCTGCGGCGGTGAGCGCCAGGCTCTGTTCGCGCGCGCGCCCATCCACCCGTTGCCGCCCGGCCAGGCCCTTTTCTTCCAGCCGCGACACCACCTTGGACGCCGCGCCCTTGGTCACGCCCATCGCCCGGATCAGTTCGGCATGCGTGGTCTCGTTTTGCGACCAGAGCGTGCGCAGCGCCACCCATTCGGTGACGGTGACGCCCTTGGCCTCCAGCAACTGCTGGAAGCGGATGGAGACGTGGTTGGAGACGAAGCGAAGCCAGAAGCCGAGGTGGGCTTCGAGCGGTGAAGGCGGTGTCTGGGTTCTTCGTTTGCTCATCAGGTTTCCCAAGAAACAATTCAATGTTAGTTTCCAAAGAAACCCGTGTCAACGCATTGGCGCGGTGTGCGAGCCACCCAATCGTCAATGCAGCGATACGGCTCCCCGGACGGACGCCGCGCGGCCCACAGCCGATCCGTCAAATCCTGATCAATCACAAATCGTATTGATTTGCATTTAGATGTAATATCCGTGCCCTGGCCTCACCCCCCAGGCATCGACGCATCCTGGCCTGCCGCCGACATCTGTCATTTCTCCGCTTTCCCGCTCATGTAGTCCTGCACCCGCATTGCTCCCCTGAAGCTCGCTCTCCTGGCCGCAACGGCCTTCGGCACGCAACTGAGCCAGGCGGCCGACGCCTCGACCCTGCCCGCCGTCACGGTGGCGGCCGATCAGATCGAAACCTCGGCGCAACAGGCGAATGAGTTGCGCCGTGACTCGGCCAACCCCAAGACGGTGATCGAGTCGGAGCAGCTCAGCCAGTTCGGCGACCAGCCGCTGGGCGATGCGCTGCGGCGCCTGGTGGGCGTGTCGTTCGAAGGCGCCAATCGCGCCCGCGAAGTGCGGCTGCGCGGCCTGGGGGTGGAATACACACAGGTCACCATCAACGGCCGTCGCGTGCTGGACGGCAACAGTTCGCGCACGGTTCAGGTAGACCGCATTCCCAGCTCGCTGGTCGAGCGCATCGAGATCATTCACACGCCGCTCGCCAGCCAGGATGGCCAGGGCGCGGCTGGCACGGTGAACATCGTGCTCAAGCAAGGCGCGGATCTGCAGACGCCCAGCGAAGTCAGCGCCGGGCTTGGCAGCCTGCAGCACAACGGTGCCGTGGGAGACGCCACCTTCCTTCATCAGGTGGGCAATGAGCGCGTCCGCTGGACGCTGGCCGGCGGCGTGCAGCAGCAAAGACGCAACGAAAGCAAGGATGCGCTGACCTTCACTGGCACGGGCGCGGCCAACGGCGGCAGCCTCAACGTGAACGAGCGCCGTTATGAGCAGATCAACCTGACGCCCGCAGTCGACGTGAACGTCGACGCCGCCAACACGATCCGCATCGAGCCCACGTATCTGCGCACGGCCGAGTTCCGCAACGACATCAAGCGAACGCTGAACGCGGCGCAGACCTCCATCACCCGAACCGAAGACGAATACCGCAAGCGCGTGCGCGAGAACGGCGGGCTCTACGCTGCCTGGACGCACAAGGTCGACGACCGCACCGAATGGCGCACCGCGATCGACCTGCAAAAAGCCAGCGAGGACACCAGCCGCGACGCCACCACGCGCAATGCCGCCAACGTGGTGACGGGCGTGCGCCAGCGCAGCGAAGACGTTTCGATGGGACTGCAAAAGCTGTCGTTCTCTGGCAGCACGCGGCTTGACGGACACCGCCTGGAATACGGCGTGGGCCAGGCCGTCGAGAAGCGCGACGAGGACAACGGCGATGTCCGGGACAACGTGGTGCAGCCACCGGCGCTGAACCGTCGATTCAATGTGCGCGAGCCCATCACCAGCGTTTATGCGCAGGACGCGCTGTCGCCCTTTGCCGGCAACCTGCTCACGCTGGGCCTGCGGGGTGAGCTGGCCGAAACGCGCACGGGCGACTTCTTCGGCAACACCACCGCGCGCGACAGCACCGACTGGCTGCCGTCCATCAACATGCGCCAGACGCTGTCGGAGCAAAGCGATCTGCGCCTGGGCCTGGCCAAGACCGTGCGCCGGCCCGGATTGCGCGACCTGTCGCCGACCGTGGTGCAAAACGCCGGCACGTTCGCCAACCCCGACACGGCCGGCAATCCGGCAGCCACGCCAGAAAGCATCCTGGGCCTGGACCTGGGCGTCGATCACTACATCTACGGCCGCAAAGGTTTGCTCAGCGCCAAGGTGTTCGCCCGCGAATTCAAGGACAAGCTGGAAACCCTGTCCACCAACGAAGCCGGCCGCATCGTGGCACGCACGCAAAACGCAGGCGACGGGCGCATGGCAGGGCTGGAGCTGGACGCGCGCGTGCCGCTGGAGAGCCTGGGCCTGAAGACGTTGACGCTGTGGTCCAACCTGACGGCGGTGAAGACGCGCCTGACGTCGCGCCAGACGGGCGAGACGCGCCGCTTCCTGGATCAACCCGATCGCACCGCCAACCTGGGTCTGGACTGGTTCGTGCCGGCTTTCAAGACCACGCTGGGCGCGAGCCTGAATTACGACAGCGGCTACAGCCAGCGCTACCGGCTGGCGAACGGCACGACGCAGATCAACAACGTGCACGCCATGACGCGCGCCGACCTGAGCGCCCGCACCCAACTGACTCGGCAAACCTCGATCAACGTGTCGATGCTGAACGTGCTCGCCCGCAAGGAACGCCGGGAAGACGAAACGTTGAATACTGCGGGGGCATCCACCGGCATCACCCGCACGACCGAGCCAACGTATCGGTCGCTGTACGTGCGGCTCTCGCACACTTTCTGAGTCCTGCACCGAGACTGCGGCGCGGCGGGCGCCGCGCACTACCGCGCGAAGACCCGCCGCAGGCTGGATCGCGCGTCCATCGACGCGCCGGCACGGGCTCCCGTGCGCACGCGACTGGGCAGGCGCGCGCGGAGGCGGACTTTTTTGGCGATCCAGGCGTGCTGCCGTCTGCCGACACGACACGCTGCGACCCGGCGCCGCGATAATCATGGGCTTTGCCCTGTGCCGGCCCTGCCGTGCATGGGGCGGCCGGCCCTGGCCGGCACCCTCGTCGTCGCCCTCCTGCTTCACCCGTGATCGATCGCGTCGCCCAGCCGTTCCTCTCGTCCTCCCCTGCCCGACCCGGGCCCACGCGCCGCCGCTCGCGCTGGCGCGTGATGGCCGGGCTACGTCTGTGGATGCTGATGCTGCTGGCGGCGGCGACGGGCGTGGCCATCACGTGGGCCGGCGCGGCCTGGTCACAGGCGCCGGGTCCGATGACGGTGCGGTCGTCCGCCACGTTCGCGGGCGGCGGCCAGTGGTGGCTGGACACCACGGGCGAGCTGCCACCGCATGCGGTGGCCACGTCACCCAACGCGCACTGGCAGCCGCTGGCTCAGGTACGCCAGTCCAACCTCGGCCCGGGGCAGGCCTTGTGGGTGCGGTTCACGCTGCTGCCCACGATGAAGTCCGAGCGCGCTTATCTGGAAGTGACTTATTCCACCGTGGACCTGGTGGTGCTGTATGCGCGAGACCCGGTCAACGGCCAGTGGCTGATGCGGAACAAGGCCGGCGACCGCATACCTGTGTCGCAGTGGCCGGTGCCGCACCGCTACCCCATGCTGCCGGTGACCACGTCGCCCGACGAGGCCACCGACTACCTGCTGCGCATCGAGAACATGCACGGCTTCAGCGCACCGCTGTTGCTCGAATCCGAATCGGCCGTGCACCGTGCCGACCAGCGCGTCACGCTGCTGCTGGGCGCGTTCTTCGGGCTGGGGCTGCTGGCGGCGGTGGTGAGCCTGCTGAGCGCGGTGGCGTTGCGCGACGGAACGTATGCGCTCTATTCGCTGAGCGTGATGGCCACGGCACTGACGCAGGCCGCCATGACGGGCATGGCCGGGTTGCACCTGTGGCCCGATTCGCCGGTGTTGACAGACCGCGCGCCGTTCGCATTGGCGGCAATCGCGGCCGCGCTGATGATGCTGACCATGACCTCCATCGTCTCCACGCGCGAGCGCTCGCCGCGCCTGTGGGGTTGGGTGCAGGTGGTGTTCTGGGCGTCGATGGCGGCTGGCGCGCTGATGACGCTGGACGCGCCGCCCTGGCGCGGCCTGGTGCCGGTGCTGTCGGTGTCGGTGTGCTCGGTGGTGGCGGTGGGCGTGATCTGCTGGGCCTGGTACCGCGGCGACCGCTATGCGCCCTGGACGCTGCTGGCCACGCTGCCGGTCGCGCTGGCGGCGGCGTTTCCGGTGGCGCGGCTGGCCGGCTGGGTGCCCGCCACCACATGGACGCACTTCATCATGCAATTCGCCATCGCGATCGAGCTGCCGGTGCTGCTGATGGTGCTGATGCACCGCAGCCGCCAGCAGCGCGAGAGCAGCCGCCGCCTGCAGCGCGAATCGCAGATCGACCCGAGCACGGGCCTGGCCACCGAGCGGCTGTTCCTGTCGCGCGCGCGGCGCACGGCCGAGCGTGCGCAGCAGCGCTGGCCGGGCCAGAGTGCGATCTTCGTGATCGAGGTGGCCAACCTGGCCGCCCTGCAGCGCAATTTCGGGCGCCGCGCGCTGGACGACGTACCGCTGCGCGTGGGCGCGCGCATCCTGGCCATCGCGCGCGACATCGACACCGTGGCCCGACTTGGCGAATACCGCTTCGGCCTGCTGCTCGACGGGCCGGTGAGCGCATCCGACATCGAAGCCACCGGCGCGCGCCTGGTGGCCCGCTGCCTGATGCCGCACGACCAGAAGCCGCAGGACTGGGTGACGCGCGTCAACGTGGCCTATGCCGTGCTGCCGCACGACGACACCCCCGTGCCCCGCGTGGTCGAGCTGCTGCACCACCTGCTCGACGCCGTGCCCGAGAGCTCGCGCAAGGCCGTCTTCGCGCTGGCCGAGCCGCCGCGCACGGGCTGAGGCGCACAATCCGCCATCGCGCATCGCACAACAACATACGACGAGAAGGAATCACCATCATGGGCGCACAGTGGAAAGCCAAAGGCAAGGCGCAAGCGGCAGACGCACGCGGCAAACTCTTCGGCCGCCTGGCCAAGGACATCATGGTGGCCGCCCGCGCCGGCGCCGATCCGGCCACCAATTCCAAGCTGCGCCTGGTGGTCGAACAGGCCCGCAAGGCATCCATGCCCAAGGACACGCTCGACCGCGCCATCAAGAAGGGTGCGGGCCTGACTGGCGAGACCGTCAACTTCGAACACGTGATCTACGAAGGCTTCGGCCCGCACCAGGTGCCGCTGATGGTCGAATGCCTCACCGACAACGTGAAGCGCACCGCCCCTGAAATGCGCGTGCTCTTCCGCGCCGGCCAGCTGGGCGCATCCGGCTCGGTGTCGTGGGACTTCGACCACGTCGGCATGATCGAAGCCGAGCGCGACGCCGCCCATCCCAACGCCGACCCCGAAGAAGCCGCCATCGAAGCCGGCGCGCAAGACCTCGAGCCCGGCGACGAAGAAGGCACCACCCTCTTTTTGACCGCCCCCACCGAACTGGACTTGGTCGCCAAGGCCCTGCCCGCGCAAGGCTTCACCGTGCTGTCAGCCAAGCTGGGCTACAAGGCCAAGAACCCGGTCGATCCGGCCAACCTGAGTGCCGAGGCGCTGGCGGAGGTCGAGGCGTTCCTGGCGGCGATCGATGCGAATGACGATGTGCAGAATGTGTTTGTGGGGTTGGCGGGCTGAGATTCGGCCCCGCGACGGCTACTTCAGGGCTGCTGCAAAACCGGTGCCCTCGCCAGCGCCCACCATCAGCTTCTGCGTCGCGCGGGTGGCAGCCACATAGAAGAGGCGCGCTTCGTCCTGCACGTCCTCGTCCTCCATCGGCATGTAGCCCGCGCCGGCCAGCGCCACCACCGGAAACTCCAGCCCCTTGCTCACGTGCATGGTCATCACCTTGATGGTGTCGGCCAGCGGGTGGAAGTCACCTGAGCGCTTGCGCACCTGGAACGGCAGCCGGCGCGCGGCGAGCGCGGCGGCGCAGACGTCCATGGTGTCCCAGGTGCGGCACAGGACGGCCATGTCGCCCCAGGCATGGCCTTCCTTGTGGGCATCGTCGAGCAGCTCGGCAATCTTGCGGGCTTCGTCCCGCACCGTCGGCAGCCGCAGGATCATGGGCTCCGGCCCTTCGCGCCCGCAGCTCACGGGCTGCAGCAGCGGCGTTCCGTCTTCGTCCTGCGCATCGGGCTTGAGGAAATCGGCGGCGACGAGGTTGGCCGTCTGCAGGATCTGCCGCGTGTTGCGGTAATTGATCTTGAGGATGGTGGTGCGGCCGCGGGCCTGGATGCCGACGCTGCTGAAACTGAACTTGGCCGTCCCGGCGGCCTTTGACTTGATCCTGGCCTTGTCGTAGATGTTCTGCGCGCTGTCGTAGAGCACCAGCAGGCTGTTGGTGGTTGGGTCCACCATCTGCGTGACGAGCTTGAGCCATTCGGGGCGGAAGTCATGGCCCTCGTCGATGAGCACGGCGAGATACTGCCCGCCCGGTATCTGATGACGCTCGACACCGCGGATGACGTTGTCGACCATCTGGTCGAACATCCCCTGTCCCTGCGGTATCGGCTGGCCATAAGTCACCAGTTGCTGACGGCACCACTTGTGGAAATTGCGCGCGTGTACGCGGTCGGCGATACCCTTGGCCGCGAACATGGCGTCCAGCTTCACGGCCAGCGGCTCATTGAAACAGAGCACCAGCACGGGCTTGCGGGCGCTGGCCGCGTGCGCCAGTTGCTCGGCGCGGTAGCCGAGGATCATCGTCTTGCCCGAGCCCGCCACGCCGTGGATGACGCGGTGGCCGTCACCCAGGCTGCGGGCCAGTTGCTCCTGCTGTAGGTCCATCACCCGCATGATGTTGGGCAGCTCTTCCTCTTCGAGCTGCTCCGGGCCTGCGTTGCCGTGGCCTTCGGCGCCGAACAGGCTGATCTGGGTCGAAACGCGCACTTGCGGAAACATGATCCAGCGCACGCGGTCGAGTTGAGGCAGGCTCAGTGTCTTGTTGCCAAAGGCGTGCGGGAACATCGCCCACAGGCGCTGCTGGAATTCCTCCGGGTCAGTGTGCTCGAGCATCTCGTCCTGGCAAATGACGAGGTGCGCGGCCATGGCGTCGCCGAGCCCTGCAGCATCGAACTGCTTGCGCGTGATTCGCGTGAGCACCACGCCGTGTCCCCACGGAAACGCCAGCTTGCCTTGATGCGGGCCATCGGACTGCACCAGCTGTGCGTCACGCTCCAATGCGTTCACCACCTGAATGGCGCAATGCCGGGCCTGGGCGATGGGATTGATGACGACCTTGGGCCGGCCATCGTCGAGGATCGTGAAGGACTGAGGCGACGCCTCGCGGATCGTGTCGAGGTACCAGTCCTTGGTCTCCAGGATCAGCGCGCCACGTCTCGGGTGGATGACCACGAAGTCGGGATACGACTGCTTGGGCCCCACCGGCACGTTGTACCAAAGCAGATAGTCGTCATCGAGCTTTTGCTCGAGCCGCTCGGCCAGGCGCCGTTCTCCTGTGGTGTCGAATCGGCAAGAGCCGATGGCCGGTATCAGAACAGCCACTAACGCATTCCTCCAGATGAATTCTTTCGTACTCCCGAGCAAAGATCATCCGAGATAGGCGCAGCGGTGACAAGCCAAATAAGCCCGCATTCGCGGGCCCTGGCCTCAGCGCCGCAGCAGCTGCGCCATCCGCCCCAGCGCCGCGTCCGCCGTTGCCTCCAGCGGCACCGGGCAGGCCAGCATCAGGTTTAGCGCGAGGCCGAAGTCTTCCACCGCTACGCCGCTGGCGCGCTCGACGAGCTGGCCCTCTTCGTTCGTCACGCAGTCGATGGCGGCGCGCACGCGGTCGGCCACGCTGCCCGGCGGCACGCCGTAGCCCACCACGGGTTTGCCCAGGGCGAGCGCGAAGCCCAATTCGAACACGGTGCCCGAATCGGGCTCGTGCCCGCGGAAAGGCCGCAGGTGGGCGATGACGCCGTCGGCCGAACGGATGCGGCGGATGTTGTCGTCGTAG
The DNA here is from genome assembly GCA_017998575.1 of Burkholderiaceae bacterium. The sequence continues at coordinate 9,202 of JAGOCV010000011.1, read as the reverse complement.
ATCTGCCGCGCCAGCGCCGGGCCGGGCGGCTCGGCGCGGCGGCTGGCGTCGTCCTTGGCTTCGTCGTCCCACGGCGGCAGCGGGCGCAAGCCATGCTGTTCGCAAGCAGCCGCGAGGCGCTGGAAGATGGCAGCACGGTCAGGAAAGAAGACGTCGGGGCCCGCCAGATAGATCAGGGGGCGCGGATCAGCAAGAGTCATTCGGAGGTGCGGGTAGAATCGCCGCTTCGTCGGAGCGTAGCGCAGTCTGGTAGCGCATCTGGTTTGGGACCAGAGGGTCGTAGGTTCGAATCCTATCGCTCCGACCACCATCTTCTACCGCCAGCCCGCAGCGGCCTGGCAGCTTCCCTCACATTCACTCGCGCATCACGTTGGCGCTGGCACCTGCCGGCAGATGTTGGCACCCGTGAGCGTGAGGCGCAGGGCCCCGCCCTGCCATTCGACCCACGCCAGAGATACCAGCTCCTCGATCAGATCGTCGCCGAGCTCACCCGCGCGGTTGCGCTTGAGCAGGTCTTCGACGCGTCGCATGCCTTCGCGCAGAGCGCCCTCGCGGGCGCGGGAAACCGGGTGCTGACTCATGACTGCCCTTGGCATCGTGATGATGGGCCAGCGTAGCACGGCAAGGGGGCGGCACGGCGCCTTGGGGGCGTGAATTTGTGCCCGATATGGACAGGCGGTCGCCCGGGCACGCGGCAGCCCCACTGCAAAGCTCCGATGCGAGGGATGGCCTACATCAGGCGGCGGGTGATTCCGACGCCGCCCGGCGGGCGACCGCCGCACAGTGGACACAACGCTGAACGCGCGTGGCCCGCAGGCGACGCCGCACTCCACCCGCCAATGATGAAAGGGATGCCGACATGACTTCCTCTACCCGACGCCATCGGCCGACAAGCTGCACGAATTGCACGAATGTGCTGGGCGCCATTGCCATGGCGTGCACGCTGGCAGCGGGCACGGCTTTGGCGCAGCCAGCCGGCATGGCGGGCGCGGGCGTCAGTGCCAGCGGGATCAACTCCGGCACCGGCGGCGCATCGATGGGCGGTATGGCGGCGGGTGGCGTGAGCGGCAGTGGACTGAATTCCGGCACCAGCGGCGGTATGGTGTCGCAGACGCCCGGTGCACCCGTGGCGAGCGGCATCACGTCGGGGGTGGGCCCTTCAGTCGTCGGCAGTGGCGTCGGCGCCGCAGGCGGCGTGAGCCCGAGCGGGCTCAACTCGGGCACGGCAGGCGGTCTCAATGCACAGACCCCGGGCGCACCGCAGCCGGGTGGCATCTCGGCGGGCAGCGGGGTCGGTGCCAGCGTGGTGCCTGCCGGCACGGGATCGACCGCCATCGGCGCGGCTGGCAACACCAGCCTGGTGTCGCCGGGGATCGCCTCCAGCGCGGCCTCGGGCGGGATGTCGATGTCGGTGGAAAACGGTGCTGCAGCCGCCACGGCGCAGCCTGCCTCTCCCAGCGATGCGGCAGGCGCCACCATTGGCGCGATGACGCCCGGTTTCACCGCCAGCACCATCGGCCAGCCGGATGCCGTGGTGAACGGCAACGCCAGCACGTTCGGCGCGCCGGTGGCGGGTCAGGCGGCGGGTTCGATGGTCGTCACGCCGGCCAACTGACGCCGGTCCACGCAGCGATCAGATGGGATTGCAGGCGGCGCGCATGATGCGCGCCAGGGGATTCGGATCGAACTCGCGCAGCGCCAGCGGCACCTGCTGTGGATCCGGGAACTCCACCGTGGCGAAGGGCTCACCGCTCCAGAGCGGCGCTGCATAAAACCGCGTGTTGCGCAGGAGCGCCTGATCGCGTGCGCAATCGATGTGCACCTTGGCCGCGTAAGACCGGAAACGGTGGCCCGTATTTCGCGACAGCCGCTCATGCCCACGGCTCACGCGCACTTCCATCACCTGGACGTTCTGCCGGGCCCGCAGCGACGACATGTCGATGAGGATCGTGTCGGCGCCGGGATCGCGCGGGTCTCCAGCCACGGCGAACCACACCGGCTCCGCCGCGCCCGCGGCGAGGGCGGCGCTGCACGACAGGGCGCACAGCAGGCGCTTGAGGATCGCATTCATGCCGCGACTATAGCCACGACGATCCCTTGCGGGAATCGCCATGGCCTTGGGCCGGTAGCCAGGTCGATCAGAGCTTGACGTACTCGTATTCGACCGGGTTCGCGTTGATGCCGCGATCGGGCGGCGCGATCCAGGCGGCCATCTTGCCGGGTTCGGTCACGCGGTGCATCAGGCTCTTGACGAAGCGCACGTCTTCCTCCGAAGGCAGCCACTCGTGCTTCTTCGCGTCGAACTCGGCCTGGCTGATCGGGTTGCCCTGCAGGTCGGTCGGCACGCCCGACCACACCCCCACCTCGCGGCGAAAGCGCGTGGAAGGCAGCTTGAGCTCGAAGTCGACGCCGGCACGCTTGATCGCCATGTTCCAGCGCGTGACGCCGACGTTGCAGTCCTTCACGTACTCCAGCCGCGTGATCTCGTTCATGCCGTTGCGGGTGGAGATGGTTTCCTTCTTCATGCCGCCCTTGCCGTCGGGCACGTCGATGGTCATCTCGGTGTCGGATTCCACGTGGTCGGCGAACTTGGCTTCGTCCGGACGGCCCTTGATGCCGTTGCTGAAGTAGTTGGCGGCGTTGGACGATGCCTCCGAGCCGAACAGGTCGAGCGAGCTGGTGAACCAGAAGTTCATGAAGCGCTGGATCGTCGGCAGGTCGATCACGCCAGCCTTGCGCAGCGTGTCGGGGTTGTCGGTGTCCAACTCCTTCATCACCTCCAGCGTGCGCTTGATGACGCGGCCCACGCCGGTCTCGCCCACGAACATGTGGTGCGCTTCCTCGGTGAGCATGAAGCGCGTGGTGCGCGCCAGCGGATCGAACGCGGATTCGGCGAAGCTCTTGAGCTGGAACTTGCCGTCGCGGTCGGTGAAGTACGTGAACATGAAGAACGACAGCCAGTTGTCCATGGGCTCGTTGAAGGTGCCCAGGATGCGCGGCTTGTCGGTGTCGCCGCTGTGGCGCATGAGCAGTTCTTCGGCCTCCTCGCGGCCATCGCGGCCGAAGTGGGCATGCAGCAGGTACACCATGGCCCAGAGGTGGCGGCCCTCTTCCACGTTCACCTGGAACAGGTTGCGCAGGTCATAGAGCGAAGGCGCGGTGTGGCCCAGCATGCGCTGCTGCTCCACCGATGCGGGCTCGGTGTCGCCCTGCGTGACGATGAGGCGGCGGAACGTGCTGCGGTACTCGCCCGGCACTTCCTGCCACACGTCCTGGCCCATGTGGTCGCCGAAGCCGATCTTGCGGTTTTCCTCGCGGTCGGCCATGAAGATGCCCCAGCGGTAGTCGGGCATGGGTGTGTAGCCGTAGCTGGCCCAGCCTTGCGCATCCACGCCGATGGCGGTGCGCAGGTACACCTCCTTGGCCTTGAAGTCGCTGGGGCCCATTTCGTCCCACCAGTTGAGGAACGCCGGCTGCCAGTGCTCCAGCGCGCGCTGCAGCTGGCGGTTCTCGCCCAGGTTGACGTTGTTGGGGATCTTGGCTTGCAGGTCGATCGTGCTCATTGGATTCGTCCAGTCTTTGTCTCGTGATCTGTTTCAGGGCGCCGCGGAACCGGCTTTGCCGGGCCGCTGGCGACGCCCCCTGAGGGGGAGGCGCCGCAGGCGCTTCGGGGGGGAGTCAAATTCTTTTCCAGTCGAATTTCGCCTTCTTGCCGGTGCCGAACAGCTTGAGCGCACCGTCCTCGCCCACCGCGTTCGGACGGATGAAGATCCAGTTCTGCCAGGCCGAGAGGCGGCCGAACACGCGCGTCTCCATCGTCTCCCTGCCCGGAAAGCGCAGGCTGGCTTCCATGCCGGTCATGGCGTCGGGCGACAGGCTGGCGCGCTCCTCCAGCATGATGCGGATTTCATCGTCCCAGTCGATGTCGTCGGGCGTGAGCGTGACCAGGCCCAGGGCCAGGGCCTGGTCGGCGCGCAGCGGGCTGTCGTTCAGGCCCTGCAGTTGCGCGATGGTGCCGGCATCCTCGTTGAAGCGCGTCTGCAGGCGTGTCAGGCCATTGACGGCCGGGTAGCGGCCGAAGTTCGCGGCGTTCAGGCGCAACGCCGGTGCGGCATCGGGCGAATCGGGCAGGTCCAGCATGTAGATGCGGTCGCACGCCAGGGCGAGCTCGTAGAACGTGCCGGCGAAGCACGAGCCTTCGTCCACCAGCGCGATCAGCGAGCGGCTGGTCACGTCGATACGCGCCAGCGTGCGGCGCAGCGCGCCGAGGGTCTCGCGCACCAGCCAGTGGGCCTTGTGCTGCTCCAGCACGGCGTCGGCCTGCATCACCAGATTGGCATCGCCGCGGGTCTTGATGACCCAGGTGCCCACTTCGAGTTCGTTCGTGCGCAGGTTGAGGATGGCGTCGTCCAGCTCGCGCTGCACCTTCAGCGGCCACCAGTTGGCGCCGGCAGCCACGATGGCCTCGGGCGTGGATTCGATCGCCACCTGGGGCGCATGCACGGTGATGGTGGCGATGCGCGCGGCGCGGTCCACTTGCGCATCGACCGTCTCGTAGTGATAGCCGGCGTTGTCGATGGTGACCTGCAGCGGCTTGAGCTCGATGCCCTGCGCCGGGCCGTTGCGGCCGGACTGCTTCGCGAGCTGCGCCACTTCGGCGTCCACCAGAGCGCCGAACTGCGCGGGCTTGGCATGGTCGTCGATGAGCTTCCAGTCTTTCGCGCGGTCGGCGCGCACGCCTTCGCTGGTGGTGCAGAAGATGTCGGCCAGGTCGCGGCGCACCTTGCGCTTGTCGGTCACGCGCGTGAGGCCGCCGGTGCCGGGCAGCACGCCCAGCAGCGGCACTTCGGGCAGGCTGACGGTGGAGCTGCGGTCGTCCACCATCACGATGCGGTCGCAGGCCAGGGCCAGCTCGTAGCCACCGCCGGCGCAGGCGCCGGTGACGGCGGCGACGGCTTTCAGGCCGTCATGGCGCGAAGAATCTTCCAGCCCATTGCGCGTCTCGTTGGTGAACTTGCAGAAGTTCACCTTCCAGGCGTGGGTGGACAGGCCCAGCATGTAGATGTTGGCGCCCGAGCACCAGATTTTTTCCTTGCCCGATTCGAACACCACCACCTTCACGGCCGGATGCTCGAAGCGGATGCGGTTCACGGCATCGTGCAGCTCGATGTCCACGCCCAGGTCGTAGCTGTTGAGCTTGAGCTTGTAGCCGGGCTTGATGCCGCCGTCCTCGTTGATGTCGAGCTTCAGGCGCGCCACCTCGCCCTCCACCGACAGCGTCCAGTGCTGGTAGCGGGTGGGGTGGGTGCCGAAGCGCACCAGTTCGCGGTCGCCTTGCGTGAACAGCAGGGGCTCGGTCATGGCATTCATGGTTGTCTCCTTGGGAATCCGTGGGTCTCGAATGGAATGAAAAGCTCAGGCGGTGGCGGGCACGGCGCGCGCCAGGTCCTTGAACGATTGGTCGGCCGTGCGCGCGGCGGTGTCCACCACCGCATCGGCACGCGCGTAGAGCGCCTCGCGGCTGGCGAGGATGCGGCGCAGGTCGTCCATGGCCTCGCCGGTGGCGCCGTGCGTGCTGGCGAAGGGCCGCATGTCGCCCTGGGCCACGACGCGGCTCATGTGTTCCTCGGGGCTGGCCTTGAGCCAGACGCAATAGAAGTGGCTCTGCAGCAGGTCGAACGTCTCGCGCTCGCTCACGATGGAGCCGCCGGTGGTCATGACCACGCCGCCCGCGCACTCCTCGGCGATGCGGAACAGCGCGCGGCGCTCGTAGCGGCGGTAGCCGGCCTGGCCGTGCAGCAGCAGGATCTCGTTCATGCTGGTGCCGGCTTCGCGCTCGATCTCGCGGTCGAGCTCGACGAAGGGCACGCCCCGCTCGGCCGCCAGCCGCGCGCCCAGCGTGGACTTGCCCGCACCGCGCAGGCCGATCAGCGCGATGCGCGATTCGCGGCCCTGCGCGTCGCCCAGGCCGAAGCTGCCGGCCAGCAGCGCATGCGCCTGGTCGAGCTGACTGTCGTCCAGCCGCGCCAGCAAACCCTGCACCCGGGCCAGCGCGGGGCGCGGGGCATCGTGCAGCAGATCGAGCACGGACAGGTTGAGCGCGGCGCCCACGGCTTCGAGCGAATGGATGGACACGTTGCCCTTGCCGCTTTCGACGTCGGCCAGAAACCGCTCGGACAGCCCCGAGTCGGCGGCCAGCGCGCGGCGCGTCATGCCGCGCCGCGCGCGCCAGGCACGCACGCGGGCCCCCAGCTCGACCATCAGCGGCCGGGGGTCGGCGCCAGTGTCGGTCGCGACAGCAGGAGTGGAAGCGGTGTTTTTCACGAAGTTCTTTGCGCTGGATCAGGATTGAACTATACTGCGTGTCATTGCAATGTCAAGCAGTTTACTGCAGTCGCCTGGCGACACAACGGAATCGGAGACCTCATGAAACTCAAGATCCTCGTCGGCACGATGACCAGCACGGCCGAGTACGTCGCCCAGGCAATCCAGATGGATTGCGCCGATCTGGTCGCCGACATCGACGTGCAGCTGATGGACAACCTCGACATCAGCGCTTTCGATGAAGATGCACTTTATCTCATCTGCACCTCCACCTACGGCTCGGGCGACGTGCCAGACAACGCCCGCGCGCTCTACGACTCGCTCGACACCGCGCCCAAGTACCTGGGCCACGTGCGCTACGGCGTGATCGCCCTGGGCGACCGCACCTACATGCAGACCTTCTGCTTCGGCGGCAAGAAGTTCGACGAGCGACTGCAGGGCCTGGGCGCGCAGCGCGTGGGCGAGGTCTGGTGCCACGACGCCAGCAGCGGCACGCTGGCCGAAACCGAAGGCACGGCGTGGTGCCGTGAATGGCTGGCACAGGCGCTGGCCCCGGCGGCCTGACGGGCCTCTGCACGCCGCAGCGCGCGGCGCCGCCCTCTTCGCCAGACCTGCAGCCATAAACACAAGAACCCGATGGAGACGACATGCAGACCAGCCGAGCCGACCATGGCACGACACCGCCGCGCGTAGAAATTCCGCGCGACTACAACGCCGCCCACGACCTGCTCGAACGCAATGCGGGCCGCGCGGCCAAGGTGGCGTACATCGATGCCAGCAGCGGCGCACAGCTCACGTATGGCGAGCTCGCCGACCAGTCCCATCGGCTCGCCAATGCCCTGCGTGCGCTCGGGCTGCCGCGTGAGTCCCGCGTGCTGCTGGCCGCGCTCGACACGCCCGAGTGGCCCGTGGCCTTCCTTGGCAGCATGCTGGCCGGCGTGGTGCCCGTGGCGGCCAACACACTGCTCACGCCAGCCGATTTCGAGTTCATGCTGCGCGACGCGCGTGCGCAGGCACTCATCGTCTCCCAACCCCTGCTGCCGCAGTTCGAGGCCTGCCTGGCCGATGCCAGCCGCCGCCCGGCCGGGTTGCAGCACGTGATCGTGGCCGGTACCGACGAGGCCGGCCCGCATCTCTCGCTGCGCCGCCTGGTGCGCGAGGCGTCGGCCGAACGCACGGTGGCCGACACCTGCAGCGACGACGCCTGCTTCTGGCTCTATTCCAGCGGCTCCACCGGCACGCCCAAGGGCACGGTGCACCTGCACAGCCACCTGATCCAGACAGCCGAGCTGTACGGCCGCGCGGTGCTGGGCATCCGCCAATCCGACGTGGTGTATTCGGCCGCCAAACTGTTCTTCGCCTACGGCCTGGGCAACGCCCTCACGTTCCCGATCAGCGTGGGTGCCACCACGGTGCTGCTGCCCTCGCGACCCACGCCCGCCGACGTGTTCGGCGTGCTCACGAAGTTCAGGCCCACGGTGTTCTGCGGCGTGCCCACGCTGTTCGCCGGCCTGCTGGCCGACGCCAGCCGGCCCGCGCGCGATGCGCTGGCCGTGCGCGTGTGCACCAGCGCCGGCGAGGCGCTGCCGGCCGACATCGGCCGCCGGTGGAGCGAGGCCTACGGCAGCGAAATCCTCGACGGCATCGGCTCCACCGAGATGCTGCACATCTTCCTGTCGAACCGCCCCGGCCAGGTGCGCTACGGCACCACCGGCCAGGCCGTGCCGGGTTACGACCTGCGCATCGTGGGCGACGACGGCCAGGTGTGCGGCGACGGCGAGATCGGCGAATTGCAGATCCGTGGCCCCTCGGCCGCGCTGATGTACTGGAACAACCGCGAGAAGACCAAGGCCACGTTCGCCGGCGAATGGACACGCTCGGGCGACAAGTACACCCGCGATGCCGACGGCTTCTATACCTACGGCGGCCGCAGCGACGACATGCTCAAGGTGGGCGGCATCTACGTGAGTCCGTTCGAGGTGGAGGCCTCGCTGATGACGCACGCGGCGGTGCTGGAATGCGCGGTGATCGGCGTGGCCGACACCGACGGTCTCATCAAGCCCAAGGCCTGCGTGGTGCTCAAGAGCGGCCAGCAGGCGAGCGCCGACGACCTGAAGGCGCACGTCAAGGCCCAGCTGGCACCCTACAAGTACCCTCGCTGGATCGAGTTCGCCGCCGAGCTTCCGAAAACGGCCACCGGCAAGATCCAGCGCTTCAAGCTGCGCAGCGCCGCCTCGCAGGCCCCCGCGCAAGTGGCGCCCGCTGCCCCGGCCGCGCACTGACTGCGGGTTAATCATGTGGCGCTGCACAAAGGGTGCCACTAGATTCGCGAAAAGGTAAGTTCACACAGGAAACCACGGAGAACCACATGACCTCTCGCCGCCTCGTCCTCTCGCGCAGTGCCGCCGTCATCGGCGCCGCCTCCACCGGCCTGCTGCTGCCGCAGATCGTGCGGGCCCAGTCCGCCAAGGTGCGCGTGGGCTTCATGCTGCCCTACACCGGCACCTTCGCCCAGCTGGGAGTGGCCATCGAGAACGGCGTGCGCATGGCACTGGCCGAGCAGGGCAACAAGCTCGGCGGCCGCGAGATCGAGTGGTTCAAGGTGGACGATGAATCCGAACCCTCCAAGGGCATCGAGAACGCCACCCGCCTCGTGCAGCGTGACAAGGTGGACGTGCTGATCGGCACCGTGCACTCGGGCGTGCAGATGGGCATCCACAAGGTGGCGCGCGACACCGGCGTTCTCAACATCATCCCCAACGCCGGCGTGCACGCGGCCACGCGTGCGCTGTGCGCGCCCAACGTGTTCCGCGCCAGCTTCTCCAATGCGCAGCCCACGCTGGCGCTGGGCAAGGCCATGGTGGACAAGGGCCACAAG
>JAGOCV010000255.1 GCA_017998575.1 Burkholderiaceae bacterium | reverse complement strand
GTCGTGCGCTTTTGCCGCAGCATGGGCTACGACGGCCTGTCGGATTTCAAGCTCAAGCTCGCGGGCAGCGTGAGCGAGGGCGTGCCTTTCATCCACCGCAGCGTCGATGCCGACGACAAGACCGGCGACGTGCTGGTGAAGGTGATCGACAACACCGTCGCGGCCTTCCTCAAGTACCGCAACGACGCCAGCACGCACGCCATCGAGCGCGCGGCCGTGGCGATGGCCGCCACCTGCCGCAGTGGCGGGCGCATCGAGTTCTACGGCGTGGGCAATTCGGGCATCGTCGCGCTCGACGCGCAGCACAAGTTCTTCCGCCTGGGCGTGCATGCCATCGCGCACAGCGACGGCCACATGCAGGTGATGAGCGCATCGCTGCTGGGTGCGAACGACTGCGTGATCATCATCTCCAACTCGGGCCGCACGCGCGACCTGATGGATGCGGCCGACATCGCACGCAAGCGCGGCGCCACGACCATCGCCATCACGGCGAGCGGCTCGCCGCTGGCCTCCACCGCGCAGATCCACCTGGCGGCCGACCATCCCGAAGGCTACGACCGCTACAGCCCCATGGTCTCGCGCCTGCTGCACCTCATGATCGTGGACGTGCTGGCGACCTGCGTGGCGCTGCGGCTGGGCAGCGCGCTGCAGCCCGCGCTGCGTGAGATGAAGGACAACCTCAGGAGTAAACGCTACACATGAGCTCCAAGTTCGCTCACTGCATGTAGCTCTATGCCCATCAGAGGGCTGCGCGCGCGAGGCCCCGGCCGCGCCGAGGCGTGACCGCACGACGCGGTCAGCGCTCGGGGCCTTGCCTCAGATCCGGCCTTCTTCCACCGCGTGGCAGGCCACGCTCGCGCCGTCGGCCGGCAGCAGCAGCGGCCGTTCGGCCTTGCAGCGCGCGTTGGCGTGCGGGCAGCGCGGATGGAAGGCGCAGCCCGTGGGCGGGTTGAGCGGGTTGGGCACCTCGCCCTGCACGGGCGTGCGCGCGCGGCCGGTGGCGCGCATCTCGGGAATGGCGTCCAGCAGCATGCGCGTGTAGGGGTGGCGCGGCGTGGCAAAGAGCGGCTGCTTGTCGGCCACTTCGACCAGGCGGCCCAGGTACATCACGCCCACGCGGTCGCTCACGTGGCGCACCACGGCCAGGTTGTGCGAGATGAACAGGTAGGTCAGGCCACGCTCGCGCTGCAGCCCCTTCATGATGTTGAGCACCTGCGCCTGCACGCTCACGTCCAGCGCCGAGGTGGGCTCGTCGCAGACCAGGAAGTCGGGCTGGGTGGCCAGCGCGCGCGCGATCGAGATGCGCTGGCGCTGGCCGCCGGAGAACTGGTGCGGGTACTTGGGGCCATCCAGCGGCGAGAGGCCCACCGACTGCAGCAGCTCGCCCACACGCGCCTTGAGCGCCTGCGCCTCGGTGACGAGGCCATGCTCGCGCAACGGCTCGCCGATGATGGACTCCACCGTCCAGCGCGGGTTGAGGCTGGCGTACGGATCCTGGAAGATCATCTGGATGCGCCGGCGCATCTGCCGGCCCTGCGGCGTGCGGAAGGCCGCGTGCGCGTCCTGCCCGTCGAACTCCATGCCGCCGCGCGTGGGCTCGTACAGTCCGACCAGCAGGCGGGCAACGGTGCTCTTGCCGCAGCCCGACTCGCCCACCAGCGCCAGCGTCTTGCCCTGCTCGATCTCGAAGCTCACGCCGTCCACCGCATGCAGCAGGGTGCGCGGTTTGCGCTCGATGACGCGGTTGAGCCAGGGGGCGGAGACGTCGAAGGTCTTGGCCAGATCGTGCGCGCGCACGAGCGGGCGCGTTGCGCTGGCGGCTTCGGGAGGGTTCACGGTGGCGGCATTCATCGCGGGGCTCCTTCGACGACCAGCGGGCCTTCGGGCGGCACCTCGACATGCACCGGCGTGTCGTGCAGCCAGCAGGCCGCGCGCGTGGCGCCAGCGTCGATCAGCTCGGGCCGCTCTTCGGTGCAGCGCAGGAAGGCGCGGCCGCAGCGCGGGTTGAAGGCGCAGCCGGTGGGGATGGCGTTCAGCCGGGGCATGGCACCGTCGATCTGCGCCAGCGTGTCGCGGTCGGCATCGATGTCGGGAATCGAGGCCATCAGGCCCACGGTGTAGGGATGCGCCGGCTGGTGGATGACCTCGCGCACCGGGCCGATCTCGGCCACGCGCCCGGCGTACATCACGGCCACGCGGTCGCAGGTTTCGGCGATCACGCCCATGTCGTGCGTGATCAGCATCACGGCCGCGCCGCGCTCGCGGCAGATGCGCTTGAGCAGCTGGATGATCTGGGCCTGGATCGACACGTCGAGCGCCGTCGTGGGCTCGTCGGCCACGATGAGCTGCGGCTCGGCCGCCAGCGCCAGGGCGATCACCACGCGCTGGCGCATGCCGCCGGAGAACTGGTGCGGGTAGTGGTCGATGCGCTGCTCGGGCGCCGGGATGCCGGTGTCGCGCAGCAGGCCGATGGCGCGCTCGCGCGCCTCGGCCGAGCTCACGGGCAGGTGCGCCCGGATGGTCTCGACCAGCTGCCGGCCGACGGTGTAGAGCGGGTTGAGCGAGGTGAGCGGATCCTGGAAGATGGCGCCGATCTTGCGGCCGCGGATGCGGCGCATCTCGGCGTAGCCGAGGTTGTCGATGCGCCGGTCTTCGAGCAGGATCTCGCCGCCCGCCACGCGGCCCGGCGGCTCCAGCAGGCCGATGATGGCCGCGCCGGTAAGCGATTTGCCGGCGCCCGACTCGCCCACCACGCCGAGGATTTCGCCGGGGGCGATGTCGAAGGAGACGCGATCGAGCGCGCGCAGCGTGCCGCGGCGGTGCGGAAATTCGACCACCAGGTCTTTCACTTGCAGCAACGTCATCGTGATTACCTCAGGCGCGGATTGAGGGCGTCGCGCAGCCAGTCGCCCAGCAGGTTCACGCTGAGCGCGATCAGCACCAGCATGGCGCCGGGGAACACGGTGATCCACCATTCGCCCGAGAACAGGTAGTCGTTGCCCACGCGGATCAGTGTGCCCAGCGAGGGCGAGGTGGGCGGCACGCCCACGCCCAGGAAGGAGAGCGTGGCCTCGGTGATGATGGCCGTGGCCACGTGGATGGTGGCCAGCACCAGCACCGGGCCCATCACGTTGGGCAGCACGTGGCGCAGCATGATGCGCACGGGCGCCACGCCGGTCACGCGCGCGGCCTGCACGTATTCCTTGTTGCGCTCCACCAGCGTGGATCCGCGCACGGTGCGCGCGTACTGCACCCAGCCGGTGAGCGTGATCGAGACGATGAGCACGCCGAAGGCCAGCGTGTCGTGCGCATTGGGAAACAGCGCGCGCCCCACGCCCGCGATCAGCAGCGCCACCAGGATGGCCGGAAACGACAGCATCACGTCGCACAGCCGCATGAGGAAGGTGTCGATGGCGCCCCCCACGAAGCCGGCCAGCAGGCCCAGGCCGACGCCGATCACCACCGAGAGCACGACCGACACCAGCCCCACGGCCAGCGAGATGCGCGCGCCGTAGATCAGCGCCGAGAGGATGTCGCGGCCCTGGTCGTCGGTGCCCAGCAGGTAGCGCGCGCGGCCTTCTTCTTCCCAGGCCGGCGGCAGGCGCGCATCGCCCAGTTCCAGCGACGCGAGATCGAACGGGTTGTGCGGTGCCACCCAGCCGGCGAACAGTGCGCAGAACAGGCACACGAAGGCGATGGCCGCGGCCACCATCGCCACCGGCGAGGTGCGGAAGCTGTGGCCGACATCGCTGTCGAGCCATCGGGCCAGTGTGTTTCTCATCGTCGGGGCTTTCCTCGTTCTTGCTTTTCGTGCCGCAGTCGTGGCGGGCCGGATGCCTAACGCCGGATGCTGATCCACTTGAACGGCATGCCGTTGTCGGCCAGTTGCACCAGCTCCACCTGGCGCGACACGCCCCAGGCCAGCGACTGCTGGTGCAAGGGCAGATGGCCGATGTCGGCGGCGTGCAGCGCGAAGGCTTCGCGGATCAGCGTGTCGCGGCGCAGGCGGTCGGTTTCGGAGCGCACGCGCAGCGTGATCGCATCGAGCGCCGGATTGCAATAGCGGCCCAGATTGAACTGGCCCGCCCCCTGATCGTCGGGGCAGCGCATCAGGGCATCGAGCACGTTGTGTGCGTCGTAGGTGGAAGGAATCCAGCCGAACAGGTAGAAGCTCGCCTCTCGCCGCAGCACGCGCGGGAAGTAGGTCGCCTTGGGCTCGATGGCCAGGTTGACCCGCACGCCCACGCGCGCCAGCTGCGCGGCCACGGCCTGGCAGATCTGGCTGTCGTTGACGTAGCGGTCGTTGGGGCAGGCCAGCGTGAGCGAAAAGCCCTGCGGATATCCCGCCTCGGCCAGCAGGCGCCGCGCCGCGGCCGGGTCGTGCGGCAGACGCTGGTCCTGCGCCTGGCTCCAGCCGTTGATGCCGGGCCCCACCAGCAGGCCGGTGGGCCGCGAGGCGCCACGCATCACCAACTTCTGGATGGCGTCGATGTCGATGGCCTGGTAGAACGCCTGGCGCACGCGCTTGTCCTTGAACGGATTGCGGCCGCGCACGTCGGACTGCGGCAGCTCGTCGCGCCACTGGTCCATGCCCAGGAAGATGGTGCGCAGCTCGGGGCCCACCACGGCGCGCACGCGCTGGCTGAACGACAGGCGTTCGATGTCCTGCACCGGCACGGGCTCCACCACGTCCACCTCGCCGGCCAGCAGCGCGGCCACGCGCGTGGCATCGCTCGCGATGGGGGTGAACACGACTTCGCGCACGTTGCCCTCGACCGCGCCCCAGTATCCGTCGTGCCGTGCGAATACCGTGCGCACGCCGGGCTGGCGCTCGCGCACCGTGAAAGGGCCGGTGCCGTTGGCGCGCCGCGTCGCTGCGTTGTCGATACCGCGGCGCGTATCGGCGGGCCGCGTGGCCTGCTGCTCTTCGCACCACTTGCGGCTCATGATCGCCACCTGCGACAGCACCTCGGGCAGGATGGGATAGGGCGCGCGCGTCTCGATGTCCACGGTGAAGTCGTCGACGCGGCGCACCTCGCGGATGTCGTGCGTGTAGGCGCGCAGGTCCGAGCCCTCGCCCGCGGCACGCGCCAGGCTGAACACCACGTCGTCGGCCGTGAACGGCGTGCCGTCATGGAAGCGCACGCCGCGCCGCAGCTCGAAGCGCCACACGCTCGGACCCACTTCGCGCCAGCGCGTGGCCAGCAAAGGCATGAGGCCCAGCGTCTTGTCGCGGCCCATGAGGGTTTCATAGACGTTCTGCGTGAGGGAGAGCTGCAACGCCTCGCTGTTTGAATGCGGATCGAGCGAGAGCAGGTCACCCTGATTGGCGATGCGCAGCGTCTGGGCATGCGCCGCCGTGGACATGGCGATGCAGACGCCCAGCAGCAGGCCCGCGAGCAGCGCGCGCACGCCTTCGATGGCCCGGCGCTCACGCATCGGCGGTCATCCCGGCCGGCATGGCCAGCGGCATCGAGCGCTCGACGATGGCGGCGTGCAGCGCTGCGCCCAGCGGCAGCACCTCGTCGTTGAAGTCGTAGCGGCTGTTGTGCAGGAAGCAATTGGCTTCGCCGCCCTGCCCCAGCCTCAGGTAGGCACCGCGTTTGACCTGCAGCATGAAAGAGAAGTCTTCGGCGCCCATGCTGGGCTCCAGGTCGCGCTGCACGTGTTCGGCGCCCACCAGGCTCTCGGCCACGTCGGCGGCGAAGTGGGCGCATTCGGGTGTGTTGACGGTGGCCGGGTAGATGCGCTCGTAACGCACGCTGGCCGTGGCGCCGAAGCCGAGAGCGACGGCGCTGCACAGCTCCGACAGGCGCCGCTCCACCAGGGCCTGCACTTCGGGATTGAAGGTGCGCACGGTGCCCACCAGCGTGGCCTTGCCGGGCAGGACGCTCATCGCGCCGAGGTCGCCCGCCTGCATGGCGCAGAGGCTGACCACCGCACCGTCGATGGGCCGCACGTTGCGCGAGACGATGCTTTGCACCGCG
>JAGOCV010000010.1 GCA_017998575.1 Burkholderiaceae bacterium | reverse complement strand
CCGCATGTACACGTACCGGTGGATGAGCCTGGTGATCTGGCTCTACTTCACCGAAGGCGTGGTGCGCGCCTGGAGCGACCCGGCGCCGTCGAGCTGGCTGGCCCTGATCGAGGTGGCACTGTGCCTGACACTGTTCGCCGCCTGCGCCATGCACGTGCGGCTGCGCTTTCGCAACGCGCGCGCGGCGCAGGCTGCGGCTGCATCCTCCGGTTCCTGAAGCGCGTTGCCGCGCCCCGACTGCCGCCGTCCCCCGGCCCCGCTTCCCATCCATCGACTGGCCCGAACACCATGACCGCCCTGATCGAATCCCTGCGCCGCATCGTCGGTGAACCCCATGTGCTCACCGAGGGCGATCTCACCGCCTGGGAACAGGACTGGCGGCGCCGCACACGCGGCAAGGCGCTGGCCGTGGTTCGGCCCGCCAGCACGCAGCAGGTGGCCGAGGTGGTCAAGGCCTGCGTGGCCGCGGGCCACAGCATCGTGCCGCAGGGTGGCAACACCGGCCTGTCGGTGGGCGGCGTGCCCGACGAATCTGGCACCCAGGTGGTGCTGAGCCTCTCGCGCATGCAGGCCGTGCGCGCACTCGACGGCGACAACCTCACCGTGACCGTGGAAGCCGGCTGCGTGCTGCAGACCCTGCAGGAAACCGCGGCAAAGGCCGGCTTCCTGTTCCCGCTCTCGCTGGCGGCCGAGGGCAGCTGCACCATCGGCGGCAACCTGGCCACCAACGCCGGCGGCACGCAGGTGGTGCGCTACGGCAACACGCGCGAGCTGTGCCTGGGTCTGGAAGTCGTCACCCCCACCGGCGAGATCTGGGACGGCCTCACCGGCCTGCGCAAGGACAACACCGGCTACGACCTGCGCGACCTCTACATCGGCAGCGAAGGCACGCTGGGCATCATCACGGCCGCGACCATGAAGCTCTACCCCGAGCCCGCCGCGCGCCTCACGGCCTGGGCCGCCGTCCCCTCGCTGGAACAGGCCGTGGCCCTGCTGGGCCTGGCGCACCGCCAGCTGGGCGCGGGGCTCACGGGCTTCGAGGTGATGGGCCAGTTCGCCCTGAGCCTGGTGGGCCGGCACATGCCGCAGTTGCGCGTGCCCTTCCTGGGCGATGAGAGCGCGCCGTACTGCGTGCTGCTGGAGAACTCCGACAGCGAATCCGAAGCGCACGCGCGCGAACGCTTCGAGGCGCTGCTGGAAGCCGCCTTCGAGGCCGGCCACGTGAGCGACGCCGTGGTGGCCGAGAACCTGACGCAGGCCCACCAGCTGTGGCACGTGCGCGAAAGCATCCCGCTCGCGCAGGCCGAAGAGGGCCTGAACATCAAGCACGACATCTCCATCGCCGTCTCGCGCATTCCTGCCTTCGTCGAATACGCCGACGCCCTGCTGCAGCGCGAGATCGAGGGCGTGCGCCTGGTCAACTTCGGCCACCTGGGCGACGGCAACCTGCACTACAACGTGCAGGCGCCGGCCGGCGCCGATGGCAAGGCGTTCCTGCGCGATCAGGAGGATCTGGTCAACACGCTGGTGTACGACGCCGTCAGCAAATTCGACGGCTCCATCTCGGCCGAGCACGGCGTGGGCAGCCTCAAGGTCGACAAGCTGGAGAAGCACAAGTCACCCGTGGCACTGGAGTTGATGCGCTCGGTCAAGCGTGCACTGGACCCGGCCGGCACGTTCAACCCCGGGCGGGTCGTGCGCATATGATTTCTGGCTGGTTTTGATGGCTGTCGTGCTCGGATCAGACAACGTGCCCAGGCAAAACAATCCTATTCCACCGGCTCTGGGTGCGCCCGAGCTGGCACCTGAGTTCGCCTCGGGCACATCGCGCTCTGCCGATGATCTGCGTGAAGCCGGAGCAGGTCATCGTTATTGGCGGCACTGGAACGAGCGCAATAGGCAAGCGATCATCGAGTACAACCAGCGCATTGGCAGTGAAGGCCTGCCGCTGACGATCTATCGCAGCTTCTGATCTCAGCACGCACGAACCATCCCCTTCGCAACACGACATCATTGCCGCCATCGATTGCCTCTTCGGAGCCTACTGACATGACCACCCGCCCCGTCCGCTCCCAGTACGAAGACTTCATGCGCCACGTGTACACCACGGGCGCGCCAAAGACCGACCGCACGGGCACGGGCACGAAGAGCGTGTTCGGCTACCAGATGCGCTTCGACCTGAACGAAGGCTTTCCGCTGGTGACGACCAAGAAGGTGCACCTGCGCTCCATCATCCAGGAGCTGCTGTGGTTCCTGCAGGGCTCCAGCGACAACAACTGGCTGCGCGAGCGCGGCGTCACCATCTGGGACGAGTGGGCGCGCGAGGACGGCGACCTTGGCCCCGTGTACGGCGTGCAGTGGCGCAGCTGGCCCACGCCCGATGGCGGCCACATCGATCAGATCGCCGAAGTGGTCAAGGCGCTCAAGACCAACCCCGACTCGCGCCGCATCATCGTGAGCGCGTGGAATGTGGCCGAACTCAGCAAGATGGCGCTCATGCCCTGCCACGCGTTCTTCCAGTTCTACGTGGCCGAAGGCCGGCTCAGCTGCCAGCTCTACCAGCGCAGCGCCGACATCTTCCTGGGCGTGCCGTTCAACATCGCCAGCTACGCCCTGCTCACGCACATGCTGGCGCAGCAGTGCGACCTGCAGGTGGGCGATTTCATCTGGACGGGTGGCGACTGCCACATCTACAGCAACCACCACGAACAGGTGGAAACGCAGCTCGCGCGCACTCCCTACCCGTATCCGACGCTGCACATCAAGCGCCGCCCGGCATCGATCTTCGATTACGAGTACGAAGACTTCGAAGTGCTGGACTACCAGTGCCACCCCGCCATCAAGGCGCCCGTCGCGGTCTGACATGGCCGAGCGACTGCCCCGCGTCAACCTCATCTACGCCCGCGCCGCCAACGGCGTGATCGGGCGCGACAACACCATCCCCTGGCGCCTGCCCGAAGACATGGCGCACTTCCGGCAGCTCACCACCGGCCATCCGGTGGTCATGGGCCGCAGGACCTGGGATTCGCTGCCGCCGAAATTCCGCCCGCTGCCCGGCCGCGCCAACATCGTCGTCACGCGCCAGCCTGAGTGGCACGAAGACGGCGCCCTGCGCGCGGCCGACCTGCAGCACGCGCTGCAGCTGGCCGGCGATGTGAACGACGTGTGGGTGATCGGCGGCGCGCAGATCTATGCGCAGGCCCTGCCGCTCGCGCAGCGCGTGGAAGTCACCGTGATCGAGCAGGACATCGAGGGCGATGCCCATGCGCCGCTGCTGGGCCCCGAGTGGCGCGCGGACAGCGAGCACGCCCATGTGTCGGCACAAGGCCTGCCCTACCGCTTCGTGAGCTACGTGCGCGCCTGAACGCGCGGGGGCGGCGCGGCACTGCGCCGTGCCGGCCGCACCGGGGTCACCTGCGGCTCAGCGCGGCCCGCCCTGGATGCCCAGCTGCTTGCGCCAGTCGTCGTCGCGCGGCAGCGAGGGGTTGGCGGGCCGTTCGTTGTAGTAGGGAATCAGCGGCTTGTAGAGCGTGTAGAGGCGCCGCAGTTCGGCGATCGGCTCATCGTGCTCGTCCACGCGCAGGTCCACCCACGCATAGCTGCGCTCGTGGTGCACCTGCAGCGCCGTCGAGTACTGGCCCGCCACCTGGCCGCCTGCGTCGCGGCCGGCTTCCAGCGAGGCGAGCAGTCGGTGCGCGAGCTCGCCCTTCGCGTTCTCGAAGCCGTCGGCCATGGCCTGGGCCACCTTGTCGTTGGAGAGGCGGTTGCCGATCACGACCAGGTTGCGGCGCACCACGTGGCCTGCCCACTCTTCGTTGGTCGCGCCGGTGTGGGCGGCCGTGCGGCCGTCCTTGTCGACCACCGAGATCTGGCGCCACGGGATGTTGTCGGCGCCGTCGCTGTCCAGCAGCTCCTTGAGTACCTTCTCCGCCGAGTAGCCCATCTCCAGCAGCTTGACGCCCAGTGCACCCAGGCGCGGGTCGCCATTGGCCTGCACCACGAGGCCGCCGATCTTGGGGCGCACGAAGGGGCACTTGGCACCGATGGCGATGGGGCGCGTGGCGATGGCCATGCCGAACATGCCCGTTTCCTCGCAGCGCGCGAGAACCGAAAAAGTCATTGGATCTATCTCCTTGTTGAGGCCGGGCTCAGTTGGGTTTGACATCGGCCCGGCGGACGATGTCGGACCACTTGGTCACTTCTTCCTGCACATACCGGGCGAACTCGTCGGGGCTGTTGCCCACGACCGACATGCCTGCGGCATCGAACTTGGCGCGGATGTCCGGATCGGCCAGGGCGGCGACCAGCTCCCGGTTGAGGCGGTCCACGATCGGGCGCGGCGTGTTCGCGGGAGCGAAGACGCCAAACCACACTTCGGCCATGTAACCAGGCACGCCCGATTCGGCGATGGTCGGCACGTCGGGCAGGGGCCGGGCCCGCTTCGACGAGGTCACGGCCAGCGCACGCAGGGTGCCGGCCTTCACGTGCGGCAGCACGTCGACCATGTTGTGGAAGCCGAGGTTGATGTGGCCCGCCACGATGTCCGAGATGGCGGGCGCGGCGCCCTTGTATGGCACATGCAGCATGTCGACGCCGGCCATGGCCTTGAAGAGCTCGGCCGACAGATGCTGCGACGAGCCGTTGCCTGTCGAGGCATAGGTGAGCGTGCCCGGCTTCGCCTTGGCCAGTGCGATCAGCTCCGCCACGGTGCGCGCCGGTACCGAGGGATGTACCACGAGCGCGTTGGCCGACGAGCCCACCAGCGTGATGGGCGCGAAGTCCTTGACGGGGTTGTAGTTGAGCTGCGGATAGATGCTGGCGGCCGTGGCATGCGTGGGCGAACTGCCCATCACCAGCAGATAGCCATCGGCGGGCGCGCGCGCCACTTGCCCCACGCCCAGCGTGCCCGTGGCGCCCGGCCGGTTTTCCACCACCACGGGCTGGCCCAGGGTGGTGGTGAGCCGCGTGGCCAGCAGGCGCGAGAACGTGTCGTTGCTGCCGCCCGGTGGCCAGGGGCTCACGAGCTTGACGGGCCGGTCGGGCCAGGCCTGTGCCTGGGTCAGCGGCGCGAAGCCACACGCCAGCAGCGACAGCAAGACGCCGGCGATGCGCCGGCGCGAAGAAGCAAAAGAGCACGAAGACATCGATGAACTCCTGAAGGGACGGACGAAGATCAAGAATGAAATACAGCCATGGGCGGTAGGTGTCTCCATGCCGGTGCACCTGTCGCACCGGGTCCGGTGCGGAACTTGCATCGGTCACCGACGCCGTTCGATCCACAGTCGCCGCCTAATGGTCAGACCATATGTTCGCGCGCGCCGTATCCAAATGTCAAACCATTGACATGTCCGACCCCGGCGAGGGGTCTTGTCGATCAGAAGTTGTCGTGGGCCGGGTAACAGCCGGCCTTCAGCCCGCCGTCTTGCGGCGCGATGCTGGTTTGACGGCAGCAGGCTTTACCGGCGCGGGCGTCGCAGGCACCGCACGGCGTTTTCGCGGCGCCTCGGCCTCGCTCACCGCGACGCCCCGCCGGGTCGAACGTGCTGCGACAGCCGAGGCCTGGGGCTTGGCCGCGACGCCGCCGATCAGGTCCTGCGCACGCCGCTTGGCCAGTTCCTTGTACAGCGCTTCCGATGTGCGCAGGATCTTCGAAAGCGCCCGGGCCGCGCCTTCTTCATCGCGCGCACGCAATGCACGCAGCAACTCGCGCCGGTAGGTGATGCCGCCCGACACCTGATCCGAACCGACCTCGGCCATCAGCGCCTGCCAGGCCTGCGCCAATCCGCGCACCACGATGGCGGCCACAGTATTGGCCGATCCTTCGGCCAGCATGTTGTGGAACTCGACGTTGATGCGGATGCGATCGGCGAAGCGCCCTTCGTTGTGCGCGGCCTCCGCCTCGTTCACGTTCTGTTCGAGCGCATCGATCTGCTCGTCGGTGAGCCGCTCGACCGCCGCGCGCACCAGCGCTCCCTGGATCCACTGCCGCGCCTCGAACAGTTCGGCGATGGACACGCTGCCCAGGCGCAGCAGGTCCGACATCGCGCCCGACACGACGCTCGCCTTGCCCCCGGTGATGAAGGTGCCGCCGTACTTGCCCGGCCGCATCTCCAGCAGGCCGCCGGTCTCCAGCGCCCGCAGGGCCTCGCGCAGCGCGGGGCGGCTGATGCCCAGCAGCACGCTGAGCTCACGCTCGGCCGGCAGCCGGTCGCCAGGGCGCAACGTGCCATTGAACAGCAACGCCCTGACCTTCTCGGCCGCTTCGTCGAATGTGCGCAACCTCTGCTCCCGCAAGTGCGGCCTGTCGGCCGTGAGCGCGCAGTGTAAGCGTGGCCTGATGATGCGCTGGCGCGTCTGTCGTCGCGGCGCGCACTAGCCTGCGCCGGCCAGCCCGCCCACGCGCTCGACGCGCGTCGTCACCGCAGCTTCCAGCACGCCGGCCCCACCGCGCGCCTGCGCCAGCGTGAACCAGTGGCGCGCGCGCGTGATGCCGGTGTAGACCAGCTCGCGCGTGAGCACGGCCGCCGCGCGATCGGGCAGCATGAGCGCGGCGTGCGCGAACTCCGAGCCCTGCGACTTGTGCACGGTCATCGCGAAGACCGTCTCCACCGCCTGCAGCCGGCTGGGCAACACCCAGCGGATGCCGCCCTGACCGTCGCCGCTGGCGAAGGCCACGCGCAGCGTCTGGCGCGCGGGTGCACGGCCGTCGGCCGGCTCTGACGGCGCGGGCACGGGAAGCGCCACGCCCACGTCGCCGTTCATGAGGCCCAGGCCGTAGTCGTTGCGCGTGACGAGCACGGGACGGCCGGCATACCAGCCGCTCGCATCGGGCGCTTCCAGCTCGCCTTCCTGGCGCAGCAGCGCGGCCACGCGCTGATTGAGGCCGGTGACGCCCTGGGGGCCGTCGCGCAGCGCGCACAGCAGCTGGAACTGCCCGTACGCCGCGAGCACCTCGCGCGCCCACGCATCGAGTGCCTCGCGCGGCGCGCCCCCGGCCGGGCGCTGCGCACGCATCACGCGCAGGTAGTGGCGATAGCCCACGGGCGGCGCCAGGCCACGCGCGGCGGCCGCGCCGGCCGGGAAACGGCCGCCGCCGCCCTCCAGCACCAGCTGGCGCAACGCATCGGCGTCATCGATGGTGGCCTGCGCCAGATCCGGATGGCCGGCCGCGAGCGTGCGGCGCACCGCCCGCGCGTCGCCCGCGTTGACCGCCTCGGCCAGTTGCCCGATGCCGCTGTCGGCGGTGAAGCGGTGGCTCACGCGCAGCTTCACGATGGCCTGGTCGAGGTCGCGGCCCTGCGCGTCGGTCAACGCGTCGGGCACGGTCTCGCCGCTCACGGCCTGCAGCCACGCCACGGTATCGGGCCGGTAGTGGCCGGCGTCGGCGCGCTGGCACAGCTCGCCCAGCACGGCGCCGGCCTCCACCGATGCGAGCTGGTCCTTGTCGCCCAGCAGCACCAGCCGCGCGCCCCGGGGCAGTGCGGCCAGCACCTGCGCCGTCATTTCCAGGTCGAGCATCGAGGCTTCGTCGAGCACCAGCACGTCGAGCGCAAGCGGGTTGCGCGCATCGTGGCGAAAGTGGCGCGTGCCCGGCCGGCTGCCCAGCAGGCGGTGCACCGTGGTGACTTCGGTGGGAATGGCCTCGCGCAGCGCGGCCTCGTCGCCCAGCGCCGCCAGCGGCAACCGTGACACCGCGCCAGCGATGGATTCCGACAGGCGCGCCGCCGCCTTGCCCGTGGGCGCCGCCAGCCGCACCCGCAGCGGGCGGCCGATGGCGCCATCGGCCACGCCAGCCGTCGCACCCGTCATCGCCAGATGCTGCAGCGCCGCCAGCAGGCGCACCACGGTGGTCGTCTTGCCGGTGCCAGGCCCGCCGGTGACGATGGCGAAGCCCTGGCGCGCGGCGAGCGCACAGGCCACCTTCTGCCAGTTCGTCGCGTTGTCGGCCGAGGGCGGGAACAGCAGGTCCAGCGCATGGCGCAGCGCTTGCTGCGCGGCCGGTGCTGCCGCCGCCGTGGGCTGCGCCAGCCGCTGCGCGATGCCGGCACGCACCGACTGTTCGTATTGCCAGTACCGGCGCAGGTACAGCCGGTCGGCCACGCGCACCAGCGGCTGCGCGCCGAAGCCCTCGCCCACCACGGCCGGCAGGTCGAGCGCGGCCTGCCAGCGCGCGAGATCGACGCCCGCCAGCAGGCGTGCGGGCGAGACGGGCGGCGGCAGGCCGTCGTCCTCATCGGGCCGGCCGCGCGTGCCATCGGGCGGCAGCGAGAGCGTGTGATCGGCGTGTTCCACCACCGCGCGCAGGTCGAGGCAGGCATGGCCACGACCGAGCTGGTGGCTGGCCAGCGCGGCGCCCAGCACCAGCAAGGCATCGGCCTGCGGCGCGTGGTGCGAGACAAAAGCCGCGAAGGCATGGTCGAGCGCACGCAGCCAGCCGCGCTCGACCCAGCGCTGCAGATCGGCCAGCATGGCTGCGTGCGCGGCCGCGGGTGGTGCGAGGAAGACCGTCGTCGTCATGGCGTGGCACCTGTGCCCATGAACAGCGCATCGAGCGCATCGATCAGCACGCGCGGCGGACGCTCCAGATGCAGGCCCTGCCCGGGCGCCGCATGGCCGCGCAGGAACAGGTAGACCGCGCCGCCCACGTGCCGGTCGTAGTCGTAGCCGGGCAGGCGCGCGCGCAGCAGGCGATGCAGCGCGAACACGTAGAGCACGTACTGCAGCTCGTAGCGGTGGTGCAGCACCGCGCCGCGCAACGCCTCGGGCGTATAGGCCGCGTCGTCGCCCCCGATCCAGTTGGATTTGTAGTCGGCCACGTAGTAGCGGCCCTCGTGTTCGAACACCAGGTCGATGAAGCCCTTGAGCATGCCGTTGATCTGTTGCGGCGCCAGCGCGGCGCGCGGTGCGCCACCCAGCGTGTGGCGGCACACGAGCGCGTCGAGCGCGGCGGCATCCACCCGCGTGGCCGACAGCCAGAACTCCATCTCCACCTGCATGACCTGCAACTGCGCCGGCGCGACCGGCGATGCGCCCGGCACCATCGCGTCGAGCCGCAGCGGCGTGGCCAGCCACCCCTGCAGCCAGTTGCGCAGCACGGGCGCCCATTCGTCCCAGCCGGCCTGCTGGCAGCCGCGATCGATCAGTTCGTCCAGCCGCGCGCGCACGGCGTCATCGGCCTGCGCGCGCGCGAACCCTTCGCGGCCCGCCGCTTCGAGCAGCGCGTGAAGGAAGCTGCCCGGCGTGGCGCCGCGCGCGAAGCCGTGCAGCGACGCATCGGCATCGAGCCGCAGCGCGAGCTGGCCCGGTGGCGGCGCGGCGCGTGCAGACACATCGTCGCCGTCCATCGACACGATGTCGTCGGCGGTACCGGCCTGCGCGCTTTCCTCGGCATAGGTGTCCTCGGCGGCGCTGGCGGCGGCACCCGTGGCTTCGGCAGGCCCGTCGGCCGCGGCGTCTTCGTCGATGCCGATGACGCCGCCGTCGCCACGCGCGCGCAGCGCGGTGTAGCTGGCGATCCACCACGGCTCGCGCACGCCCTGCGGCAGCGGGGGCTCGGGCAGCCAGCGCGGCTCGGCGTTGGCTGCGCGGTAGATATCGCTGGAAGGCTCGGGCGCCGGTTGTACGCCCAGGACACCGCGCGGGCCGCCGTCCGCCAGCGCTCCCAGCGCATCACGCAAGCCCGTGGCCGACAGCGGCTGGCCGCCGCCCAGCAGATAGCCGAGCGCGCTGCGCTCGACCTCGGCCAGCGGCGCCGCGCCGATCCAGGTGGCGAAGCGTGCGCGCGTGAGCGCGACGTAGAGCTTGCGCAGATCCTCGCCCAGGCGCTCGCGGTCGGCGCGCGCCAGCGCGTCGGCATCGGCCACCAGCGACACGCGCGCATGGCCGGCGTCGTCGTGCCACTTGAGCGGCAGGTCGTCGGCGCGCGCCGGGCGGAAGGCCGTCGCGAATGGCAGGAACACCAGCGGGTATTCGAGCCCCTTGGATTTGTGCACCGTGACCACTTTCACCAGGTCGGCATCGCTTTCCAGGCGCAGCTTGCGGGCTTCGGCGTCGCCGCCGCCTTCGGCCAGCGCTTCGGCCAGATGGCGCAGCAACGCGTGCTCGCCGTCGAGGCGGTGGCTTTCCACCTGCAGCAACTCGGCCAGGTGCAGCAGGTCGGTCAGCGCGCGTTCGCCACCGGCCTGGCCCTGTGCCAGCAGCCGCGTGGGCACGCGGAAGTCGTGCAGCAGATGACGCAGCATGGGCAGCACGCCCTGGCGTCGCCAGATCTGCTGATAGCGGCGGAACTGCAGCACGCGGTCTTCCCAATGCAGTTCGTCGTGGTTGAGCCGGTCGAGCTCGGCCCACGACAGCCCCAGCGTGGCCGTGCCCAGCGCCGCGCGCAGCAGGCGGTCGTCATCGGGCTCGGCGCAGGCGGCCAGCCAGCGCTGCAGGTCGGGCGCCACGGGGCTCTGGAACACCGAACCCTTGTCCGACAGGTACACGCTGCGCACGCCGCGCGCGGCCAGCGCATCGCGCACCGCGCGCGCCTCGCCGCCGTTGTTCACCAGCACGGCGATGTCGCCCGTGGTCACGGGCCGCAGCGCACCCGCGGCATCGACGAAGCCGGTGCGGCCCTGCTGCGATTCGGTCAGCAGCGCCACGATCTCGGTGGCGCAACTGGCGCCCAGGCGGCGCTGCGCGTCGTCGCGGCCGGGCGGCCTGGCCGCGTCGTCCTCGCCACCGAGGAACCAGCAGGTGAGCGCGGGCGCCTGCGCGCCATGGCGCTGCCACCGCTCGGCACGGTCCTGGGCATCGACGGGAAAGAACGGCAGAGGGTTGTCGCCGTCCGGCGCGCGGAACAGGAAAGCGCCCGCGCCGTCGGGCCGCGCCTCGGCTTGCGCGAACACGTGGTTGACGGCCGCCACCATGGGCCGGGCCGACCGGAAGTTGGTGCCCAGCGTGGCATGGCGTCCCTGCGTGTCGGCACGCGCAGCCAGATAGGTGTGGATGTCGGCCCCGCGGAAGGCGTAGATGGCCTGCTTGGGATCGCCGATCAGCACCACGGCCGTGTGCGGTTCGTCGTCCGCCACGCGGTAGACGGCGTCGAAGATGCGGTACTGCAGCGGATCCGTGTCCTGGAACTCGTCGATCAGCGCCACCGGGAACTGCTGGCGGATCAGCGCCGCCAGCCGCTCGCCATTGGGGCCGCGCAGCGCAGCGTCGAGCTGCGCCAGCAGGTCGTCGAAGCCCATCTGCGCGCGGCGTGCCTGCTCGGCCGCCAGGCGTGCCGCGATCCAGCGGGTGGCGTGGGCCAGCAGCGGTTGCACGCCATCGGGCAAGGCGTCGATCTGCGCGCGCAGGCTGCCCATCGCATGCAGCGCCGGATGGTCGGGTGGCGTGACGCCGGGTTTGCACACCTCGGCCAGTCCCTGCGGCGTGAGGCGCGTCCAGCCCGTGCTGCGGGCATCGAAGGGTTCCAGCGCATCACCCTCGGCCCACTGGCGCAGGCCATCGAGCCACGGCTGGTAGTAGCGCGGCTGCAGCTTGCGCGCATCCACCTGTTTGTTGGCCACGGCGGCGTCGAGCCAGGCCTGCAGTTCAGCCACCCAGGCGGCCCAGGGCGCCTTCAGCGCGGCCAGCACGCGCGCCCGCTCGTCGGTGGCCTCGCGCAAGGCCTGCCCGGGCGGCTGGCCTGCGGGCAGCGCATCGCGCACCGGCAGCAGCCGTTCCACCGTGGCACCCAGCGCCGGCGGATCGGGCCACCACGCGCGCACGGCGCTCGCCTGTGCCAGCGGCAACGGTGCGAAGAAGCTGCGCCAGTAATCGCGCACGGCCTCGGCGAACAGGTCGCCCGCGTCGGCTTCCAGGGTCTGCGTGAACAGTGCGCCGCTGTCGAAGGCGTGCTCGCGCAGCATGCGATTGCACCAGCCGTGGATGGTGGAAACGGCGGCCTCGTCCATTGCCTCGGCGGCCAGCCGCAGTGCGCGCGCGCAGGCCGGCCACCGATCGGGCGCGTAGTCGGCGCGCAGCGCGTGCAGCAAATTGGCATCGTCGTGCGGCGCGCCGGGCCCGGCCGAGAACACGTCGGCCGCTTCGGCCAGCCGCGCGCGGATGCGGTCGCGCAGTTCCTGCGTGGCGGCCTCGGTGAACGTGACAACCAGGATGTCGCGGGGCGACAGCGGCCGTGCGAAGGCTGCATCGCCACCATGGCCCAGCACCAGCCGCAGATAGAGCGCGGCGATGGTGAAGGTCTTGCCGGTGCCGGCGCTGGCTTCGATGAGGCGGCTGCCGCGCAGCGGGAAACGCAGCGGGCGCAGCAGTTCGGGGCGCATCGGCTCCGTCATGCGTCGTCCCGCGCGCTCGCGCGCACGATGGCCTCGTCCAGGGGCGCGATCAGCGTCTGCACCCAGTGCTCGAACTCGCCGCCTGCGGCCAGCGATGCGAAATCGACGAAGGCGCGCGCCAGGTCGGCGCTGGATTCGCGCTCGCCCCAGCGGCCACGCGCGGGGTCGTGGTCTTCGAACGCGGCGCGCGCGGCTTCGGCGGCCGTGGCTGCGTTCTGGCCGGCGTTGCGCGCGCCCAGCCACGCCGCGCCGGCGCGCACGGCCAGCGGCAGCGGCCGGGCAAGCCCCTGCACGAAGGCGTCGAGCAGTTGCCGCCAATAGTCGCGCGCTTGGCCGCGCGCGAGCGGGCGCAGTTGCACCGGGCCGGTCTTGTTGAACACCAGCGTGGTGAAGGGCTGGCCGTCGAGGTGGCCCGCCACGTGGGCGATCCAGAACGGCACGATCCTGTCGAGCCGGTAGCTCACGCGGGGCTTCTGCGCGATGAGGCTGCCGCTGTCGAGCACGAGCCGCATGCGCCCGTCAGCGCCGTCGCCGCCTGCGGGCGCGCGCAAGCCGGTCAGCCAGTCGGCCAGGCGCAGCGATGCGTCCAGGCCTTCGGGCAGGTGATCGAGCGGCTCGTCGGACAGCGCCACCGGCCATTCGGCCAGCGCCTGCGCGTAATCGGAGAACAGGCGCTCCATCGGTTCGGCAAGGCCGGCCTGCGCCAGCGCACCGAAGGCGCCGGCCGGCAGCTCGCCACGGCGGGCCATGCGCGCCAGCGCGTGCTCCAGCGCTGCGACGCGCGCGCCATCGCCGGCTGCATCTGCGTCGTCGAACACTGCCTGCTGCGCCTGGATGAGCTCGTCCTGCAGGCGCCAGTTCTGCAGGCCGCTCACCGCGAAGGGCTCGGCATCGTCTGCCGCCTCATCGCCCTGCTGGAAGTGAATACCCAGCCGCAGGCGGAAGAACGACTGCACCGGGTTGCGCAGGAAATCGCTCAACGTGCGCAGCGTGAGCGGGCCGGCCCAGGCAGCGGGTGCCAGCGCCTCGCCGTCGCCCTGCGCCAGCGCGCCGGCCGCGCGCAAGCCGTCGAGCCACTCGCTCGCGTGGCTGAACAGGCGCGCGTCGCCGCCGGCACTGAAGTAGTCGGGATGAA
This sequence comes from Burkholderiaceae bacterium, assembly GCA_017998575.1. Next base: position 11,602 of record JAGOCV010000010.1, on the reverse strand, counting down.
AGGGCTGCAGCCGGTGCTCGATGGTGAGGGCGTGCAGCAGGCGCGCGCCGGCCGCGTGCGCCGGCAGTGCCTCATCGCCCGCCAGGTGCCAGCCGGCCGCGAGGTGGTCGCGCAACTGCGCCACCAGCACCGAGGGCGGCCGTTCGGAATGGTCGTGGATGCTGCGGCCGACCCAGCTGACGTGCAGGCGGTCGCGCGCGGACAGCAATGCTTCCAGGAACAGGTAGCGGTCGTCCTCGCGGCGCGAGCGGTCGCCGGGGCGCCAGTCCTGCGCCATCAGGTCGAAATCGAGCGGCGTGCGGCTGCGCGGATAGTCGCCGTCGTTCATGCCGAGCAGGGCCACCACGCGGAACGGGATGGCGCGCATGGGCATCAGCGTGGCGAAGGTGACGGCGCCGGCGAAGAACGGTTGCTGCAGGCCGCCCGGCTCCGCCTGCGCGAGCCAGTGCTCGCGCACCACCGACAGCGGCAGCGCCTCGTCGAAACCGGCGGCTTCGCAGGCGGCCACCCAGTCCTGCAGGGCCTGGCGCAGCCGCAGCAGCGTGAAGCCGTCGGCGCCTTCGGGCGCCTGGAAGAAGTCATCGAGCAGCGCGGCCAGGCGCACACCCCATTGCGCGGGCGTGGTGCGCCCGGAGAGTTGTTCCCAGTGGCGCTGCAGCGCGGCGAGCAGGTCGGCCAGCGGGCCGAGCAGCGCGGCGTCGAGTCCGCCGATCTCGTCCATCGGCTCGATGTCGGCCCAGGCCTGGCCGCTGCCCACGGCATAGCCCAGCAGCATGCGCTGCAGGCCGAAGTCCCAGCTGTTGTTCGACTGACCGTCGGGCAGGCCGAGCGACGCGCGCTGGCGCGCGTGCAGGCCCCAGCGCACGTTGGCGGCGGCGATCCAGCGCTGCAGCAGCGGCAGTTGCGCCTCGTCAATACCGAAGCGCGCGCGCAGCGCGGGCACTTCCAGGCTGTCCAGCACGTCGCTCACCGACAGGCGCGAGGCGGGCAGGCCCAGCAGGCGCTCCACCGCGCCGAGCAGCGGATCGTGGTGCCGCTGGCCCTGGTCGGCGATGGCGAATGGAATGTGGCGCGCGTCCTGCGCGCGGTGCAGGCCGAACACCGCCTGCACGTGCGCGGCATAGGTGGTCACGTCGGGCACCATCACGATCACGTCACGCGGGCGCAGCGTGGGGTCGGCGGCGAAGGCGGCCAGCAACTGGTCATGCAGCACCTCTACCTCGCGCTGAGGGCCGTGCGTGACGTGGAAGCGGACCGACGGGTCGCGCGCGGCATCGACGCCGGGCCAGGTGGCCCGTGTCTCGGCCAGCGGGCGCAGATCGCGGATGTCGTCCTGCAACTGGCGCAGCAGCGTGTCGGCCGCGTTGGCGTCGAAACAGTCCACACGCTGGCCGATGGCCGTCAGACGCTGGGCGTAGGCCTCGCGTTCGTCGTGGCTGTCGAGCAGGCGGATGAAGTCGCGGCCCTGCTTGCCCCAGGCCGCCAGCAGCGGCTGGGCGTGCTGGTGCAAGGCGTGGTCGGGAATCTCGCCCTCGCCGCCCGCGCGGCGTCGCTGCCGCAGGCGGTCGGCGCGCAGCAGATCGCGGTCGGCCACGATGTGCGACCAGTCGTGTTCGCAGGGGTTGTGCACGCACATGAGCACCTGCGTCCAGCGCGCCAGTGCAGCCAGCACTTCGAGCGCCTGCTGCGGCAGCGACGAGATGCCGAACACCACGAGCCGCCGCGGCAGGCCGGCGGGCCGCTGTGCCGCGTCGCCGGCAAGCGCGGCGGCCATGAAGCGCTGGTGCACCTGCGCGCGACTGGCGTGGGCATGCGGGCCCACGTCTTCGAGCAGCGCGCGCCACAGGCGCGGCTGCCAGCGCAGCGTGTCAGGCACAGCCACGTCGCCCAGGCGGCTGGTGCGCAGCACGTCATCGCCTTCGGCCCAGGCCTGAAGCCAGTCGGCGCGATAGACCTGGTACTGATCGAACAGATCGGCCAGCCGCTCGGCCAGCTGGTGGCGCTTGCGGCAGTCCGCATCGCCCTCCAGGAAGCGGCGCAGCGGCGCGAACGCGTCTTCGTGCAGCAACGCGGGCAGCAGGCGCATGAGGCGCCACACCAGCAGCGGCTTGTCGAACGGCGACTCGGCCGGCACGGCGCCCTCGCCCAGCACGGCGCGATAGGCCTGCCAGATGAATCGCTGGGGTAGCTGCATCTGCAACGCGGCGGCGATGCCGCAGCCGCCGTCGGCCACGTCGCGCGCCAGCGCCAGCCGCAGCCACTGCGCGATGCCGTTGCTCTGCACCAGCACGTGCTCGTCTTCCAGCGGAGCGAGCGGGTGCGCGGCCAGCCACGCCACCAGCACGTCGCGCAGGGCCTCGGGGTGGTTGCCGTGCACCACCATCAGGCCGGGGGCGAGTTCAGGGAAGGCGTGGGGCATCGGGCTGGGTCGGGTCGTTCGCGCGCTGTGGCGACGACTTTAACCAACCTCGCGGACATCGCTGACGATGAAGCGCCGGCCGCAGGCGCTCATGGGCGGCGCCCGCTCACCTCAGCGTGGCCAGCATGCTCGTCGCACCGGCGGCGCTCGATGTTCCGGCACCGGCCGCGCGTTAGATCCCGGCCAGTTGCCGCAGCCGCCCCGGATCGGTGAGGTTGAGCACGCGGCCCGAGCCGCTGATGAGTTCGCGCTCGCGCAGGTGGCGCAGCACGCGCGAGAAGGTTTCGGGGGCGATGCCCAGTTGCGCGGCGATCAGGCGCTTGTGCTGCACCAGCCGCACCGACGTGCTGTGGCCGCCTTCGCAGGGCTCGGCATGGCGCAGCAGCCATTCGGCGCAGCGCGCCTCGGCATCCTTGGCCAGGCGGCTGACAGCGAGTTCCGCCTGCTGGCGGTGCGCCCGCGCCACGTCGTGCACGATGCCGGCGAGCGGCGGTGGCAGCGCATCGAACCAGCTGCGCAGCACGGCCAGCGGCACGCGGCGCACCGTCACCGCCGTCTCGGCCACCGCGTCGACCACGCCGGGCAGCCCCAGCACGGCGGCGCCGGCGTCGAGCCAGCAGGGGCCTTCGGCCGCGCCGAAGCGGTGGCCGATCACGCGGCCATCGAGCAGGCCGAGCGTGACCCGGCCGCTCTGCAGGAACAACACGCTCTCGGGCGGCGCGCCGCGCAGCAGCACGGGTTCGCCCGCGCCGATCTCGCGGGTGTCGGGACCGAGCTCATAGGACATGGACGGCTGCATGCGAAGCACTGTGCCGCCGCCCGCCCGGTGCGGCTTTGCGCAGGATCAAGCGTGGCGGCGAAATCCCCGCCGCCGGCAAAAGCGAGCGCCCGCTCAGGCGCGCCGCATCGCCACGGGCCGACGCTCAGAGCACCAGCAGCGCCCGGAAGTCGTTGACGTTGGTGTGCGTGGGGCCGGTGGTGAACAGGTCGCCCAGCGGCTCGAAGAAGCCGCAGGCATCGTTGCGCCCCAGAAAGGCCGGCAGCTTGAGCCCGGCCGCGTGGGCCCGCGCCAGCACGTCGGGCGTGACGAAGGCGCCAGCGTTGGCTTCCACCCCGTCGATGCCGTCAGTGTCGGCGGCCAGCGCCCACACGCCGGGCTGGCCTTGCAGGGCCTCGGCCAGGCCCATGCAGAACTCGCCGGCGCGCCCGCCCCGGCCGCGCGGCGCCCCCTCGGGCTGCTTCTTCACCGTGACCGTGGTCTCGCCGCCCGAGAAGATCACGCAGGGCCGGGCGAAAGGCTGGCCCCGGCGCGCGACGGCGCGCGCCAGCGCCGCGTGCACACGGCCGACCTCGCGCGATTCGCCCTCGATCTCGTCGGACAGGATGTGCGCCTCGATGCCCGCCGCGCGCGCCGCGGCGGCCGCCGCTTCCAGCGACTGCTGCGGCGTGGCGATCATGTGGACCGCGTGGCCGGCCAGGCGCGCGTCGCCGGGCTTGGGCGTCTCCAGCGCGCCGGACTCCAGCGCCGCGCGCACGGCTGGCGGCACGTCGATGCCGTAGCGCGCGAGGATGGCCAGCGCGTCGGCGCAGGTGGTGGCATCGGCCACCGTGGGGCCGCTGGCGATGACGGAGGGGTCGTCGCCCGGCACGTCGCTGATGGTGAGCGTGACCACGCGCGCCGGCGCGCAGGCCGCCGCCAGACGCCCGCCCTTGATGCGCGAGAGGTGCTTGCGCACGCAGTTCATCTGGGCGATGTCCGCGCCGCTCTCCAGCAGCTCGCGGTTGATGCGCTGCTTGTCGGCCAGCGTGAGTCCGTCGGCCGGCAGCGTGAGCAGCGCCGAGCCGCCGCCGGAGATCAGGCACAGCACCAGATCGTCGGCCGTGAGCCCTTGCGTGAGCGCCATGATGCGCTCGGCCGCGGCCAGCCCGGCCGCATCGGGCACGGGGTGCGAGGCCTCCACCACTTCGATGCGGGACGGCAGCCCGGCCGGCCGCGGCGGTGTGTGGCCATAGCGCGTGACCACCAGGCCCGACAGGGGCGCATCGGCCGGCCACAGCGCCTCCACGGCCTGCGCCATCGCGCCGCCGGCCTTGCCCGCGCCCAGCACCAGCGTGCGTCCGCGTGGCGGCGGCGGCAGGTGGCCGGCCGTGGTGTGAAGCGGCAGCGCGCGGCGCACCGCGGCGCGGTAGAGGTGTTCGAGGAATTCGCGCGGCTGGTGGCGCGGGTCGGGCGTGGCGGCGGGTGCTTTGGTGTGGGCGGTCATGTGAACGGGTGTCTCCGCCACCGATTGTGCGGCTTGTGCGTCTGCCGTCCGCGCAGCCCCCCGGTGCGCAACCGCCAGATGCCGTCGAAAGCCGGCCGCCGGGTGCAGGTGCGGGTATACGCCGCGCAGCTGACTCAGCCGGCCGCGCGCGCGGCCGCAGCCAGCTCAAGCGCCAGCCGGTTGTGCCGCTCCACCAGCGGCTCCAGCTCCAGCGTGGCCAGGCGGCCCTCGCGCACGACAACGCGACCATCCACCACGGTGAACGCGGCCGGCGCGCTGGCGCACAACAGCAGCGAGGCCACGGGATCGTGCACCGCGCCGCCCGCGAAGCCCAGTGTGCGCAAGTCGAACAGCGCGAGATCGGCACAGAAGCCCGGCGCGATCTGGCCGATGTCGCGCCGGCCCAGCACTTCGGCACCGCCGCGCGTGGCCAGACGCAGCGCATCGCGCGCGGTCATCTCGGCCGGGCCAGTGTCGCAACCGAAGGGCTGCATCGCCCGACCAACGCGTGCCAGCAGCAGCGCCTGCCGGGCCTCGCCCAGCATGTGCGCGCCATCGTTGCTCGCACTGCCGTCCACGCCCAGACCCACGGGCACGCCTGCATCGAGCATGCGGCGCACCGGCGCGATGCCCGAGGCCAGCCGCATGTTGCTGCAGGGGCAATGCGCCACGCCCGTGCGCGTGGCGGCGAAGAGCGAGATGCCTTCGGGGTCGAGCTTCACGCAGTGGGCATGCCACACGTCGTCGCCCAGCCATCCCAGGTCCTGCGCGTATTCGGCGGGCGTGCGGTTGAATTTTTCGCGGCTGTAGGCGATGTCGTGGTCGTTCTCGGCCAGGTGGGTGTGCAGGCGCACGCCACGGCCGGTGAAAGAGCGCGCGAGCGCGGCGGATTCGCGCATCAGGTCGCGGCTCACCGAGAAGGGCGAGCACGGTGCCACCGCCACCTGCACCATGGCGCCGTGGCGCGCGTCGTGCCACGCCTCGATGAGGCGCTGTGTGTCTTTCAGGATCGCGTCCTCGCCCTCGACCACCGCATCGGGTGGCAGGCCGCCCGCGCTTTTGCCCACGCTCATGCTGCCGCGCGTGGCGGTGAAGCGCATGCCGATGGCCTGTGCGGCCTCGATGCTGTCGTCCAGCCGCACCCCGTTGGGGTAGATGTAGAGGTGGTCGCTGCTGGTGGTGCAGCCGCTCATCAGCAGTTCTGCCATGGCCACCTGGGTGGAGACGCGGACCATCTCGGGCGTGAGCCCGGCCCAGACCGGATAGAGCCCCCGCAGCCACGAGAACAGCTCGGCATCCTGCACGCCGGGGATGGCACGCGTGAGCGACTGGTACATGTGGTGGTGCGTGTTGACCAGCCCCGGCACCACCAGATGGCCGCGCGCGTCGATGACCTCGTCGGCCGTCTGCGGCAACTCATGCGCGGGCCCCACCCGCTCGACGAGATTGCCCCGCACGAACACCGACGCGTCGCGCCACTCGGCGCCCGCATCGTCCATGGTGGCGACGCAGGTGGCGTTGCGGATCAGCAGGGTTTTCATTGCAGGGCGCGGAGCCTGGGGGTCAGTCCGTTTTCGCGCCACCGTTGAACCAGCGGCCGAGCAGGGCACGCTCGGCATCGGTCATCTGCGTGGCGTTGTTCATCGGCATCACCCTGGTGGCCACGGCCTGCTGGTAGATGCCCTGGGCGTGCTGCTTGACGGCATCGGGCGAATCCAGGCGCACGTTCTTCATCTGCACCTGCGCGCCATGGCAGCTGTAGCAGCGCTGCTCCAGCACCGGGCGGATCTCGGCGTAGCCCACGGGCGCGGCCGAGGCTGCGGGCGCGGCGGCGTGGGCCGGCTGCGGCGCGGGCCGCATCCACACGATGGTGGCGATGAGGATGGCGATGCCGGTGAGCGCATAGGGCAGCGGGTTCTTCGCCAGCCCGAGCTTGTAGCGGTGGCGGATCACGAAGTACTGCCGGATGGCGGCGCCGCCGGCCATGATGAGGATCAGCACCACCCAGTTGTATTCGTGCGTGTAGGTGAAGCTGTAGTGGTTGCTCAGCATCGTGAAAATGACCGGCAGCGTGAAGTAGGTGTTGTGCACGCTGCGCTGCTTGCCGCGCTGGCCGTGGATCGGATCGACCGGCAGGCCCGCGCGCATCTTGGCCACGTTCTTCTTCTGGCCGGGGATGATCCAGAAGAACACGTTGCCGCTCATGGTGGTGGCCATCATGGCGCCCACCAGGATGAAGGCCGCGCGGCCAGCGAACCAGTGGCAGGCCAGCCACGAGGCGAAGCACACCAGCAGCGCCACGCCGATGCCGACGATGGTGTCGCCGTGCTTGCGGCGGCCGAACAGCTGGCAGATGCTGTCGTAGGCCATCCAGAACACCACGAAGAACGCCAGCGCCACGCCGATGGCCGCGCCGGGCGACCAATCCATCTTCGTCCGGTCGATGAGGTAGGTGCTCGCGTTGGCGAGGTAGGAGACGGTGAAGAGCGCGAAGCCGCTGATCCAGGTGCTGTAGCTTTCCCAGAACGACCAGTGCAGGTTGTCGGGCAGTTTCTTCGGCGACAGCGAGTACTTCTGCATGTTGTAGAAGCCGCCGCCGTGCAGCGCCCACTGCTCGCCGCCCACGCCCTTGTCCAGCGATTCGGGGTCCGTGGGTTTTTCCAGGCTGCTGTCGAGCATGACGAAGTAGAGCGACGCGCCGATCCAGGCGATCGCGGTGACGACGTGGAGCCAGCGAAGCAGCAGGTTGGCCCAGTCGAGGTAGTAGCTGTCCATGTGTGTACCGGCGGATGCGCCGCCGTCTCATAGGCTGTCGTGCGTGCTCACCACCGCGGGCGCTCTGAGCAGCTTGGGTCGCGAACCTGTGCGTGGGGATGGCACGTGCTCCGCTGCGACCTGTGTGCCAAAAGTGTATACACGTTCAGGCCGCGAGGCCAGCGCTTCGTCGAACCGCTGCGGCACGGCCGCCACACACTTTCAGTCTTCCGGCAGCGTCTGCAATATCTGTGCCGCCACCGCCACGGCGATCACTTCCGGCGCCTTGCCGTGGATGCCCGGCACGCCGATCGGGCAGGTGACGTGGGCCAGGTCGGCATCGCCGAATCCCCGCGCCTGCAGCCGGTGGCGGAAGGTAGCCCACTTGGTCTTGCTGCCGATCAGGCCGATGTAGGGCAGGTCGGCCCGCTCGCGCTGGCGGCGCAGGCAGGCGGCCACGATGTCGAGGTCTTCCGCGTGGCTGAAGCTCATGATGACCACGCGCGAGCCCGGCGCCAGGCCGGCCACCGCGCCCTGCACCGGATCGGAATGCTCTGCGCGCACCTGGGGCGGCAGCGCGGCCGGGAAGATGCCGCCGCGGCTGTCGATCCAGGTGACGGCCAACGGCAGCGGCGCGAGCGCCTGCACCAGCGCCCAGCCCACGTGGCCGCCGCCGAACAACGCCACCTCGGCGCGCGGCGCGGGCAGCAGCGCGCGCAGGCGGTCGGTGTCATCGGCCGCCACGGGCTCGAAGCCCAGCACGACCACGCCGCCGCAACACTGGCCCAGGCTGGGGCCGAGCACGAAGCGGCGCTCGCGCGCCGACGCCCCGGCTGTGCCGCGCAACATCGCGCGGGCATGGGCGATGGCCTCGTATTCCAGATGACCGCCGCCGACGGTACCCAGCATGTCGGGGTCGCGGCCCTCGGGCGCGGCCTCGCCGGGCGCCGCATCCGGGCGCGGCCACACGGCCATCCACGCGCCGCGCTCACGCGGCACCGAACCTTCGGTGGCGAGCACCCGCACCAGCACGGCCCGGCCGTCACGGGCCAGCCGCGCCATCAGGCCGGCCGTGCCCGGGTTCCAGTTCTCATTCGACAAGGCGCTCACCAACCGTTTCCATTTCATGGAGCCGCATGCTCCGTTTGCGGCACAGTATGCGCTGCCCGCCACTTCGCGAAGACACCGTGCCCACATCACACATTCCGCCTGCCATCGACACCGCAGCAGGCTCCGTGCCACGCCGGCGCGGCTGGCGCGCCGTGCTGGCCGCGGCAGCCGCCATCGCCGGCTGCACCACTGCGCCAACCGGCGGGCCGCCGCGCCCGCCCCTGCCGCCCGACACGCCGCCGCCCGGCCTGGCCACGTTGCCGCCGCCCGAGACCGCGCCCGCCGTGCCGACCGTGTCGTACGCAGCCACGCCCAGGGCCTACCGCGCCGATGCCGCACGGCACCTCTACCGCCTCAACGAAGCGCGCATCTACAAGGGCAAGCTGCCGCCGCTGCTGTATGCCATCGGCGTGCTCAACGTGCAGATCGACCGTGAAGGCCGCGTGACGGGGCTGGACTGGATGCGCCCGCCGCGGGCCCCCGAAGTGCGCGCGGAGATCGAACGCACCGTGCGCGCCGCCGCGCCCTATCCGGTGCCGCAGCGCATGGGCCGCGTGGTCTATACCGACACCTGGCTGTTCGACCGGAGCGGCAAGTTCCAGCTCGACACGCTGACCGAAGGCCAGCTGGGCGGCTGACCGTGGCGGGCACATGCGCCCCGGCCTTCAGCCTGCCCGCAGCGCATCCAGACGCGCGCGCAGCGCCCGGATGCGCGCCTCCAGCCGGGCCGTGCGTGGCCCCCGTCCCCGCACCGCCACGCGCCGCAGCAGGCGCAGTTGCGCACGCTGCAACTGCCACTTCAGCCTGCCGGCCTTCATGCCGTAGCGGTTGCGCAGGTAGCGGCGCGCCATGAGGCGCTGCAAGGGTGAGCCCAGTCGCCTGCGTTCACTGTCGCTGATGAGTTCCCGCTCGGGCACGAAGTGGTCGGCCAGCGCACGCAACTGGCGCCCTTCTTCTCCGTTGGCCGCGTGCCAGAACAGCCAGGCCGCGGCCATCACCGGCACGCCCTTCACCAGCAGCCAGAGCAACCGGCCGCCGGGCCATTGCAGCACCGCATCGACCAGCGGTGCATTCCAGAAGAAATGCAGCGCCCACGCCAGCAGCAGGCAGCCGGCGCCGCCGCCCGCGCGCTGCCACGTCGGGCGCCCCGTCTGCAGCAGGCACCACGCCACGCCCATGGCCGCCACCGTGGTGTAGGCCGCGTGGCTCCAGAGCCCGCCGACGATGCCGCGCGCGAACAGGTTGAGCAGCACCGGCTCGATCTGCTCGTCGCGCGGGAACACCAGCGAGGCATTGACCGAATAGCTGAAGTTCTCCACCACCTGGAAGCCCAGCCCCACCACGGCCCCGGCCGCCAGCACCGGCAGCGGCGTGCGGAACTGGTTGCGCGCCACCAGCACCAGCAGCACCACGCCGGCGAGCTTGAGCGGCTCCTCCACCGTCGGACCGGCGAGCGCCGCGCCCCAGCGCAGCGCGAAGTCGGGCGAGACCAGCTTGGCGCACAGGCTGAGGATGGCGGCATTGGAAGGGATGGCCAGAAAGGCCGCGCCCAGGCCGCCCCAGGCGAAGGCCAGCACAAGCGCGGTGCCGGGCAGCGGCTCCAGCAACTCGAAGCGGTGCAGCACCCACAGGAACAGCGCCGTGTACACGCCCCATGCGAACAGGCCGAACAGCACCGTTGCCGGCACCACGGCGAAGCCCAGCGCGAATGTGCGCGCGATGTCCCAGCTGCCCTGCGCGATGAGCAGCATCAGCAGCCAGAAAGCCGCGCGGCGCGGCTGGATGAACGAGTCGGCGCCGATGGGCGCGTCGGCCGGCAAGGAAGCGGGCAGCGCGATCACTGGAGGAACAAGTCCATCGAATCGACCATGGCGCGGGCCTCGGCCAGATGGCTGGCATGGCCCGACCGCGCATCCTGGAAGTCCACCTGGATGACCAGGCCGGCTTTCGCATCGACCATCTGCCAGTAGCGCCCGGTGAGCTGGGCGCCGAAGTAGCGCACGCTCTGGCCCTGCAGGCCCCAGCCGTTGAGATAGGGCTCAGGGTCACCGTCGATGTTCAGGCCCCGCGCGCGCTCCAGGACGCGCATCTGGCGCGCCATCGGACCCTGTTCGCCACCGCTCCACACGCTGGTGCTGACGACGAAGGCCGCGCCATCCTTGTAGAGTGCCAGCGCGTTGCCGCTGCGCGAGGCCGGCAGGTTGATGCGCCAGCCCGGCGCGGGTGTGAAGCGCGCGCCCAGCCCCACCACCAGCGGCTGGCTCCCCTCGACATCACGCAGCGCGGGCACGCTGCGGTCCCAGGCCTGCAGCCCCCCCACGAACGCGACGAGCAACACCAGCACGGCCAGCGTGCCAGGCCAGGTCGCATAAGCGATGCGGCGGGGCGGCTCCAGCATGCGCGCGATGGTGCCAGCCGTGGGCGCGCCCGGCAATGCGCAGATCGATCAGGAACCGCGGTAGGTGCTGTAGCTCCAGGGACTCACGAGCAGAGGCACGTGGTAATGCTGGTCGGCATGGGCCACGCCGAAGTCCAGGCTCACCTGGCCGAGGAAGCTGGGCTCGGGCAGCGCGACGCCCCGCGCCTTGAAGTAGCCCGCCACGTCGAACACGAGGCGGTACGTGCCCACCTTCAGGCTGGCGTTGTCGAACAGCGGTGCGCCGGTGCGGCCGTCGTGATTGAGCGTGTGGCGCTGCAGCAGCTTGGCCTCGCCGCCCTGTGTGCTGTAGAGGCTGACCTGCATGCCGGCGGCGGGGCAGCCATGCATGGTGTCCAGGACGTGGGTGCTCAGGCCCATGGCGAATCCTTCGGTGCGGCGCGCGGCCGTGGCGGTTGGAAGGGTGGCGGCGCCGTCCGGACGAAGGGCGAGGCCGTCGATTTGTCGACAGCAAGTGTATACACTTTTGGCGCACGCAACTATGATGGAAGTCATGGACCAGCCCGTCGCTGCCCCGCCTTCCACCACCCGCGCCATCGTCGATGCGCTCACGCGCGCCATCGCCACGCACCGCCTGCTGCCCGGCAGCAAGCTGGCCGAACAGAAGCTGGCCGATCA